>CAZJUW010000025.1:0-8447 GCA_964549325.1 uncultured Muribaculaceae bacterium | reverse complement strand
CAAGGCTAGTAATGTGAAAAGATAGGTTGCCACTGACTCTGTAGCGGTCACTGGGGCTTCATAGACAGGCACTGTCAGTGTGTATTCCGCTTCATAACCACTGTTTTGTTCAATGACTTTCAACACCGTCGTACCGGCACTGAGTACTTTTACATGACCGGTCTCATCAATCGTCGCTACCGACGGATCACTTGACTCATAGATGAAGTCAACATCATCCGTACTATCGAGTGGTTCCAAGGAAACGATAAGATCAATTTCATCCCCGATTTGAACATCTTGCAAATTGGCAGGATCGATCGATATTCCCTCTAGCGCAACTTCCGTAACCGTTAATTCGATCGAAGCCGTAAAGGTTCCTGCATCTGTCGTCATCGTAACGATAATGTTAGCAACACCTGCTTTTCGTGCGGTAACCTTACCATTTTCGTCAACGATAGCTACGGTCTCATCATCACTTGACCACTCTGCAGTTGCTAATTCTGTAGCATCGCTAGGAGTTACGATATATTCTAAGGAAACGGTTTTTCCTTTTAGAATTTCCACTTCACTGGAAGCAAACGTGATATCCGTTACAGGAATCGTCGTCACTTGAACATCGACAGCGATCGTCATACCGTTTGCTAACGAACCCGTAATCGTAACATTGCCACCAGCAATTCCTGTTACAATTCCATTTTGGTCTACGGTAGCAATATCTTCATCCGAACTTTCCCAGGTGATTTCTTTGCTATCTGTCGTCTCATCCTCAGGCGTAATTTTAGGCTTTGCAACTTCGATCAAGTTGATCGTCTTTCCTCTTACGACTTGAGCATTACTATTTTCTACTTCGAAGTTCGTAATTGGAGCATCTACAGTGATTTGTAAGGTCTTAGTAATTCCACCCACTTCCGCTGTTAAAGTAGCTGTTCCGATTTTCTTCGCAGTGATCGTTCCCGTCGAGTCGACATCTGCAATCTCATTTCCAGTCGTAATTTTCCATTCAACATCTTGGTCATCGGCATCGCTTGGCGTAATCACCGCGGTGATCGTTTCACTAGAACCTCGATGAATCGTAATGGCATCATTCGAGATATTCGCATTCTGTAATTCGATACCGGTTACTGGTACTTTGACCGTGATCGTCATCGTAACACTTTGGCCATCGACCGTTCCTACGACAGTCGTCGTACCTTTTGAAACGGCATGAATTAAAACTTGATTTTCGTCCGTAGATGAAACCGTTACAATCTGCGTATCGTTAGATACCCAACTGATTACTTTTTCGGTAGCATCTGTCGGTAGAATGGTCGCCGTTACCGTAACATCATCGCCACGATTCATCTCAAAGGTTTGATTTTCGGTAGGAACGCTCACTCCTGTGACTGGAACCTTAACCGTGATCGTGCTAGTTGCCGTAAGATCATCGGTAAGTTTCGCCGTAATCGTTGCGGTTCCATTTCCAACGCCCGTTACGAGACCATTTTGATCGACCGTTGCCACCGCTGTATCAGAGCTTTCCCACGTGATGATTGGGTTCATCACACCGGCTGGCGAAACTGAAGCGGTCAATTGAAGAGTGCTATCTTTTAAAATTGTTTGACTTACCACATCCAGTGTTAAGCCAGTTGCTTTTGGATATACAGTCACTTTGACAGAAGCTTGCTTATCTTGAAGCGTCACGGTGATATTTGCTTCTCCTGCTGATACAGCTGTAATCAAACCATTTTGATCAACCGTTGCTACACTAGTATTATCACTCGTCCATGACACCGTCGTGTCACCATCATAATCGCTAGGTGAAGCCGTCATAAGAACCTCATCTTCTTGGCCTTCTACTAACGCAATTTCTGTTTGATTGACAGAAATTGATTTTAATGGATTGATGACAGTCACGGTAGCCGTTAAGACATCACTACCTACGGTTGCTGTAATGGTTGCCGTGCCTTGTGCATGGGCGGTAATGGTGGCCTTTTTGCAGTCAGATGGATCTTTCGTGACCTTGATATTCTCATTATCGCTCGTCCAAGTAACATCTTCTACGAAGCCATCGATAGGATCGACTTCAACAGTAAGCGTTTCGGTCGCATTCTTTTCCATCGTTATTGTCGTCTTATCTAAACTGATACTGTCATATGGATTCTTTACCGTAACGGTAATCGTATCAAGTTTCGTACCATCTTCATTCGAAATAGCTTTGATCGTCGCTGTTCCAATCGCTTTAGCGGTAATTTCACCTGTATCATCGATCGTCGCGACCTGCTCATTACTGCTTTCATAACGGATCGTCTTATCCTCTGCTGAATTGGTTTCTGGCAGTAACTTAGCGGAAATATTTGCGGTTGCTCCAACTAACAAGTCCAGCGATTTGACGCCTGTCGTATCATCAGTTACCACTGTTCCGCCGCTGATTTCGACTCCTGTAATCGATGTTTTGACATTCACAACGGCCGTGAGCTGTTTGCCAAAGGCTGTCACTTCAATCGTCGTCGAACCGTTACCGATGGCTGTGACGATTCCCGTCGTAGCATCTACGGTCGCGACGCTTTCGTCTAACGACTGATAACTTGCATTGATTTCATCCGTTGTATTGGCTGGTTCATAGACTACTTTTAAAGCAGCTGTTCGAGTATCACTAGATAGATCAAAGTCATAAGTACTCTTTTCTAAAGCAATGCTGTCTTCCTCCACAGGTACGCTTACTTTGACATATCCTATCGTACCAGATTCCGAAGCCACTTCGACAGCTTCGCCTTGGTCATCGAACTCTGCTCTTGCAAACACCAAATGTGACACCGTAACAGGAATTTCGCCGGAAGCACCCTCTAACACTGTAAAGCGCAAGTAGCCAAGTAGATCTTCTTGAAATTGATACTCTCCGCCATCAATCGCATAGAGTAAGTTAATTTGACCTATTTCGTTACCATCTTCATCTTTTTCAATGACTCTACTAGCGATGTCTGGAAAATTATCATTCAACTCTTCGCTTGCCGAAAATGGTAATGCCGATAACTGCGTCGCATCATAGGTAATCTCCAAGGCAAAATTATTGATTAGCTTGTCAGATGCATTGGCTATGGTAACTGGTAATTTTACCGTATCGCCGATAGAGGCCTCTACTGATCCGATATTGACCACTACTTTGGTATCTGCATAAACCGTCATAAAAAAGGCAGATAAGCCCAAAAACAAGGCAATGACCGGAAGTAAAATTCTAATGTTCTTTCTTAATCTTAATTTTCTTTTCATTCTTTTCTTCCTTTCTTTCCTTTATTATAATGAGTTCATTCAAATTTCGTCAACTAAGATTTTGGAAAAATTAGAAATTGTTCTTGGTAGATGATTTCGCGAAAACGTTTTTAAAAACAAGCAAAAGACTGTTACCAAAGTTTATGATGGAAACAGTCTTTTTATGATCTTTCTGTTATTTTTGGGCAAATTTTGAGGCTACAGTTCTAGTAAATAAGGATTATCAAACGTGCCAACCCCACCAGCAATCTTGACGGATGGCTTTAAGTAGACACTTGGATGGACTGCCAAGCGATAAGATGCAGGGACGGAAACAACGGTACCCGACTTTGTCAAGGCATAAACGCCATGATCTACCGTAGCAGCATTCAAAAGCCAAGTTCCCATTTCGTCACTCGCAAGCCAACTCGTACGATTGACACACTGGTAAGGCGTCTCATAACATACCTCATCCGTGGTTGCAAACGTATGCCCATAATCACTTACAGAAAGGAGTCCTACCGTGCCAATCCA
Source organism: uncultured Muribaculaceae bacterium (assembly GCA_964549325.1). Taxonomy (GTDB): domain Bacteria; phylum Bacillota_I; class Bacilli_A; order RF39; family UBA660; genus CARZYU01. The sequence goes on along the minus strand of CAZJUW010000025.1, from coordinate 4,706 downwards.
ACTAGCGTTTCTTAGGATACCATCCGTAAAGGTCTGCGTCGCTAATTTTCTTTCATTTGCATAGAAGTCTACGGTCGAGCCATCCCCCATCGAGGTCGTATACCATTTCACAGAATCGATCAAGTTTCTAGCTTCCGAAGATAAGCCCGTCGCAGAAAAGTCACAAGGCGTTACAATTTGACCCGCTTCTAAATAACATTCTCCTAACGTACGATTAAAGTAAGCCCCACTATTTAAGGTTCTGGCTAACGTCGAAGTACTCCACTCATTGACCCCTGTTCCTTGATTGACTGTACTTGACGAACTATCCCAAGCGTAAGTTCCAATGGAAGTTGGGTTTACTAATTTCAAGCGTTGATCTCGATTTCCTTGCTGATCCTCGGTAGTAAAGATACCGACGATTCGCCATAGTTCGCCGTTAAAACGTACATAGTTATTTGGATTATTTCCTAAATAACGATATTCCGTCCGTTCCTCGTCCGACCAAGTCGCTGTTGTCTCTGTTTGCGCCATCTCGAACGGATAAAGTTCTCCAGCCATGATTTCTTTGTTTTGTGAAACATACATGGCACTACTTTTTTTATTTGCATTATAGACTAACATCTGTGTGGCCACTCCTGATGCCAAACGTTGACTCCCGAAAGCATTTACTTTTACACTGAACACTTGATCTTGCCCATTGGCATCTTCCTTCATCCAAATCTTTAACGCGAAACTTCTCTTTTCCCCTACCGCCAGTGTGCCATTATCCAAATCTCTCGTCGTAAGATCCGAAATCGTCCGATTGATCCCATTGACTGTGAGTTGATAGCGAATATTCTCATCACTCATCCGCGTACCTTCAATGTCCTGGTCAATGAGCGAGATGGTATAACTAAGTTCGTCCGTTCCATCGTTGGAAATAGTAAAGGTATAGGCCGTCGTCGAAAGGCCCGACAAGTCTGATAACGGCTCACTATTCATAAGAAGAATGCCATTCGCCGTCAGATCATCTAAAGATAAGGATAACTTAGAGGACTTGACAATCTGGACATTTGCTCCACTTGCCTTGTACTGAAAAAAGGCATAACTTGTTCCAGCGATGATGGCAATGACTCCTAAGATCGCTAAAATAGCCACTAGAAAGATCCCGTTTCTTTTTCCCGATTTCATCTTTTCACCTACTCTACTACTAATAGTATAACATACTCTAAGTAAAGTCACACTCCTAAATTTTCTAAAAAGGTGACCGCTTCTGCAAATGTTTCAATGGGCACAATCGTAATTTCATAATGATACTTCTTTTGTAACTCGATACAAGTATCATAATTTTCGCCCTTGGGAACGAGAAAGTAATCCGCTTTCTCTTTGACGGCGCCCGCTAATTTAAAGTTGACACCACCGATCTGGCCGACATTTCCATCTTCATCGATCGTACCTGTCCCAACAATCTTTTGGCCGTGTGTAATGTCTTCCTCCACTAATTTATTGTAAATAGAAAGTGTCAACATCAGGCCTCCAGAAGGACCCGATTCACTCGCGGCAAATTTCAGTTTCACGGCTGGATCCGTCTCATAATCATATAGTGTCTCAAACGAAATCCCAATTAACTTTTCCCCATTTATTATCTGCACTTTGGCAGTGACCTTTTTTTCTTTGCCATCTCGCTCGATCAAGAAAACCAGCTCGTCACCCACTTCTTTCGTGGCAATATAGTCACGCAAAGCCGCAACTGTATCGCTTTCTTTACCGTCCACCGAAAGAATTTCGTCCCCAATTTTTAACTCTGTCACCGCCTCTTCAGCAATGTAATTGACGAAATGGTGTTCATTTTGAATGTCAAACGACTTTCCGGCTTTTTCATAGGCAACTTTAATTGCGGCCTGATTAGCGACCTCCAATGAAAGACGATCACGAAAACTTACGTCTTCCTCCGTTTCGTCGCTAGAGAGTTGATAATCCTCAATCTTTTCTACTTCCCAGGAAGGAATGAGATAACTCAGTAAATAGGTAGGGATGGTTCCACGCAACTGCGTGACATAAGCGAAATTAAAACTCCCCTTACTCTCATAACCATCGACTACTTCGACCCGGTCATTGATATCGATCGTACCTCCACCAGTATAGATATAATATGGAAGCTTGATGATACAAAGTAAAAATACAATCGCAAGTCCTAATAAAAACTTCCAGTTATCTTTGATATAACGTTTCATCTTTTCATATACTTTAGCGAACATTTCATCCATCCTTTACAGTTCATTATACCATTTTCGAGGTGACTTATGAAAAAAAGAAGTACAAATTTTTTCCTGTTAGGACTCTTTCTTCTTTCAATCCTCTTTTTGATCAAAGAGCCAAAAGTAACAATCGATGCCGTCGTAATGGCAATGGAGACTTGGAAGAATAAACTTTTCCCTAGTCTCTTTCCTTTTCTTGTCTTGTCTTCTCTTCTCATTCAATATGGCTTCGTAGACTTCGCTGGAGAACTGGCAAAGCCACTCATGCGCTACTGCTTTCATTTAAAAGGTGAAACAGCCATCGTACTGTTATTAAGTATGCTCTCGGGCTTTCCTAGTAGTGCCAAGTACCTAAGTCTTCTGCTAGAAAAGAAAACGATCCATGAACAAGAAGCGATGCACCTTCTCAAGTTCTGTCACTTTGCAAGTCCCCTCTTCTTGATCGGTACCATCATTACACTTCTATTAAAAGAGCAAAAATTATTACTTCCCCTACTTCTATCTCACTATCTTCCAGCGTTTCTCTTAGGAATCGTCGCAAGGCCAAAAGAAAAACCAGAAAAGACGAAGGTATCTTACCGAAAAGCCATCCTGGGCTTATCCCAAAAGAAAGTATCTTTTGGAAGTGCATTCACGGACTCCGTGAATGGTAGCTTTCGGACGCTCTTCCAGATCTTAGGCGTCATGATCATTTTTCTCGTCTTCCGTAGTGTTATTTTATCTTTCACAAACTTTAGTGAGTTAGAACGAATCTTGCTAAGTGGCATCTTAGAGATGAGTCAAGGAGTCATCATGTGTGGACTTTCTTCCCTTCCTCTATCCCTAAAAGGAAGTATCATCGCCTTTTTTCTATCGTTCGGTGGGCTTTCGATTCACATGCAGGTTTACAGTCTCCTTTCGAAGACAAATTTAAAATATCGGCCTTACTTTTTCGCAAGGCTGATGCATGGATTATTATCTGCAGTTACGTTTCCACTTTTCCTAAATCTTTTTAGCTGAGTGGAATAGAAAGATAGATTCCCATTCCCAATACTAAGTCAGGATGCGTAAAGGGAATCTTCAAAAGAAAGACATTATTATCCGTTGTTTGACAGTTAATCTCGGAAATCGCTAAGGTAAAATCCGGAATTTCCTCGGTACTATAATGAATACCATTATAGGTGATACCCTTCTCTTCATAAATTAAAGTAGCGGTAGTATCATTAGCAAAAGTAAATGTCACGGTCTTTTCCCCACACTCTGCCTTGTGTAATTGTTGGTAGATGACATCATCTTGGATCACTTTGGTAAGCGAGTTCTTGTAAGCTATCATCTGCGAGTTGATCGATTCTACTTGTTGCCGGTTTTTATAGTTCATGATGAGATCGAACATACTGATAACGATCGTCGTTACGATGACGAAGCAGATTATGATTTCCACGATCGTAAATCCTTTTTCGTTTTTCATTACCAATCCACCTCCAAGTTCCCAAACCGTACACCGGGATCATTGTTTGTATTTCCATAAACGGGAGAATAAAATGGTGAAGTCATTTCGATCAGTAGGCGATGATAACCACTGTAAAAGGTATTGTAGTCTTCGGCATTAGCATAATTAAAATTAGGAAGATAATCAATATACTCTTGCCATGCACGATCGCTAGATTCTGAACTCTTTATTAAGTTGCTCTTGACCGTATCACTTAGTTGATAAGAAGTAAGGCATAGCCTCGTCACACCACTTTCCGTTAAATAAGATTTGACAGCGCTCGGAAAATTAGATGATGTATAACAGACATACCCAGAGCGAGGCCAAGCTGTAAAATTTGCTTGTTTCAGTAGTTTTCTCGTCTGAAACAATACATAAGTGGTATCCAAATCATCATAGGATTGTCGCTTTTCAAATTCTCCGGAAAGAGGAATCACCTGCGTATAGAGGTAAGTGAAAATACCCATAATAAAGACAGAAACCACTAACGTTTCCACCAGGACAAAACCACGTTTATTCTTTTTCAAACTATCACATTCTTCCTTGCCAACCATATAGTTTTATTATATAATGAAATAGAATAAAAGGCTATAGTAAAGAGAATAAAAAGAGGGATTAGTATGACGAATTACGATTTGACGAAGACGCCAATTGTCGAAGTTGTGGACAATATTATCATCTATGCCGTCAAAGCGGGTGCAAGTGACATTCACTTTGACCCTCGCGAAAATGGTCTTCTAGTTCGCGTTCGTCTCGATGGATCGTTACAAGATCATGCCCTCATCCCAAAAGCTTATGAACGGAATTTAATTACGCGCATCAAACTAATCTCTAATATGAACATCACGGAGAACCGTCTCCCTCAAGATGGTGCGATCAAAGGCCAGATCAAAGGCATTGATACGGATATGCGTGTTTCCTCTATGCCTACCAACGAAGGGGAAAAAGTCGTGATCCGAATTCTTGACTACTCGCGTAGTCTAAAGGGAATTGAGTCATTAGGATTTTCGCATACGAAC
>CAZJUW010000024.1:0-8505 GCA_964549325.1 uncultured Muribaculaceae bacterium | reverse complement strand
TTCCTCGGAAAAGACATTATCGTAACGGAATAAGGAAAAACCCTGATAGTGACTCATGCCAGTCGCAAGAAGAACCTGACGCATGATAATATCTTGATGTTCAATCCACTCTTCAGCACCAGTCAAGGCGTACTCATCCAAACTACCCGCTTTATAAAAGGCAAGGGCTGGAATGAGTTTGACGTTTGAACAAGTAATTGCTTCATTCCACTCCTTGATCGTCTCTGCATACGGACGATTTTTATTTTCAAAGCCGAAATAGATTTGTGGCATGATGTAGTCGATGTATCCACATGTCTTCATCCAAGTTAAAGTATCCGCATAATTGGACGCATAATTATTGGCCATGTTCCCTTCAGGTGCAATGCCGAAGAGAACCTGCTGATTCTGTTTTTTGATTACATCATAGACGCGCTTTACCATCGTATTTACTTGATCAAATCGAAAGTGAGCAATATCCTCGATTCCACCCGCTTCTTTGTATGCTTTAAAATCCTCTAAGTCGATGTCATCTGAAGGATAGAAATAATCATCAAACTGAATGCCGTCCACATCGTAGTTTTGTACGAGTTCTTCGACCCCATTTACGATGAGATCTTGAACTTCTTTCGAAGCTGGGTTATAGAAGATCCCTTTTCCCTCGATCACTTGAACGTTGTCTGTCCCAAGCCATTTCACCGCAGGATTCTCACTAGAAAGCACTTCCGTATCAGTTGTATTTCGAACGCGATAAGGGTTGATCCAAGCGTGAATCGAAATCTTTTTTTCATGTGCTTTCGTAAGAATATATTCGAGGATGTCATAACCTGGATCCTCCCCCTCTATGCCAGTTAAAAGATGACTATAGGGAAAGATCTTGGATGGATAGATTGCATCAGAAAAAGGACGAACGTGTAAAATGATCGTATTGAAGTTTGTTTCACTCACGACATCTATCATATGGTCGATATTGGCTTTGGCAGTCTGTTCATCTTTCTCTTCGATATACTCACTTAATTCGATATAGGAGACATAGATGGCTCGTAACTCCGTATCTTCTTCCTTTAAGGCAACAGATTCCATGGTTTCCTCTTTCGTTTTAGGAATGAAAAGTAAGGTAATGACGACGAAGACAAGAAATAGTATGACGATCTTTTTCATAGTTTCCACCACTTCATTCTATGAAGGAAGATAACAAAAAAATAATTCTAGTTCTGTCGAATTATTTTTCTAAGTCACTATTTTTAATGATAAAGAGTTGTTTGTTACGATAAAACCCATAGAAGATATGATCTAAAGCGACTCGTTCCTCATCTAACATCTTCATAAGCCATCCTTTGCTTTTTTGTAGTTGTCTTAAGGTATCCTCTTGAATCTTGCCATCTAGGATCAAAGGCAGTGGATAATCTCCTGTCTTTCCTTTTTCTTTTTTGAAGATAGAAAGTCGACCACTCGTCTCCAAAATTGCATAATCGACATCGGCGATACTCTTCACGCCTTTTTCCCGTAATTGTGTCAGTAAGTCATCTAAGTTATAACGCTGTTTTACCATTTCCTTAAAGTTCACGACACCACGATTGATCATGACGGATGGTTCTCCATCAAAGACATTGCGGATTTTACCACTTTTTAGGGAAAGGTGGGCAAGGCCCATCTGAACTCCTACCAAGACGACGATCGGAATGATCGATAAGAAGATACTATTCTCATAATTATCGATCGAAATAGCTGCTAACTCAGCGATCAGGATCGAAACGATCAGGTCGACGATCCCAAGTTCTCCTACCTCGCGTTTTCCCATGAAACGGTAAAGGATCGTAATTAGTACATAAAAGAATAGCGTACGCCCTAAGACAATGAGGTAATCCATATTAACTTCACCTTCCTTTCACTTCATTCGTGGGGCACAGATCGTGATGAAACCCAGAATTGTTTTCATCACGATCACCCATATTTTATTATGGGAAATGGTCTATTTTTTTATGCGTCATCATAAAACTTAAGTAGGATGTGATACATTGGAAAAGTTGAAAAATTATGGAATTAGTCTGCTTTGGGAACTAGGGGTACTTCTGGGAATCTCTCTTGTCGTAACGTTACTCTATCACCACGATATAGTGAATGCGACCATAGTCAATTGGAGCAAGATCCTACTACCACTCATAGTCGCCTTCATCGGTGGTTGGGTTGTGGGCAAAAGGGCACCAAAAAAAGGATACTTAGAGGGAATCATCAGTGGGATCATCCTCGTCTTCCTATTCTTCCTTTTCAGTTTCTTGGCATCATGCGACTCTATTAAACTACGTACGATCATCTATTACATCATCTTGATAGCAACTTCGATGTTCGCAAGCATGATTGGAATCAATCGTAAAAAAGAAAAGTAAAAGGATCCTGCAAGAATCCTTTTTATTGTCCTGTCTCCCAATCTGTATGCCCTTCGACGATGGCATCGATGACGAGACGTACATGAAGATGTTTTCCATTGATCTCATCGGCACCATTATCGCCAACTTGCGAATCAATCCACAACCGAAGTGCATAATCATTGGAATCCCCTGCCGTAAGAGTTCCAGCATCTAAAATGTGATCTGTAAGTGTACTTAGAAGCGCTGGATCATTTTGCGAAGCATCATCTGTCGTATTATTTTGCTTCCAAAGAGCATATTTCACCTGACTATAGGCCATCGTCTTATCAGTGCAACCATCGGCGGCCATTGCATCTTCGTCATACTCTAATCGAATACGATATTGTGCCGAAAGAGAGCCTTCATTGATTAAGGTAAACTGATAAGGGTCGGTTTCCAACCCCGTTTCATCTAATACTGGTACAACATTTGAAAGATCGATTGCATTTCCTTTCGTCTCATCTAATTTTAAAACTAACGTTCCTGTCGTCAATTCATTTTGTTTGGTTCCTGTCTTTTGATAAGTAAATATAGCATAAGCCACGAACAGTGCCACTAATACAACCGCCAAGAAGAGAATTGCAAGCCATCGATTATTCTTCTTTTTCTTCATTTATCCTCACCTATTTTCTATCTTGATTATAGCCTAGACAACCAAAAAAGTAAACTATTTACTACTTTCATCTTCCATGACATTTTGTTCGTTGACGACAATCAAACCATGAAAATGTCCATCTCGATTGATATCCGTACTATCTTTATCGATCCATAGGCGTAGAGAGATATCTTCCATTTCTCCTTGCTTTAACGTTGCTTGATAAACCATTTGATTGGGAATATTACTGAAAAGGCGTGGCTCAATTTTCGTCTTACTAGTATTGACAGCTACTTTGATCAGTGAATATGGAATTCCATTGTCAATACAACCACATTCTGTAATTTTCTCGTCATCTTTTTCAATGGAAACCATATATCTCACTGTATGATCAGTATGATTTTCTAACGTAAAAGAATAAGGGTCACTTGCTCTTCCTACCGCATCTGTGACTGGGGTAATCTTGTCGATGGTCACTCTATTCTCCGTTTTTTCATGAAACGTGATCTTTAAGTTTTCATCACGATAGATATGATCATTCGTCTTCGAGAATTTATCATAAATCAAATAAGTTGACACTAAGGCAAAACCCAGGATAAAAGCACAAATGATGAACACCTTGATCTTATGTCTACGATAGTATTTTACATAGTTCATTTACTACACCTCTTATCTATTCCAGAATACTCTAAAGGAAATGGCAAGTCAAGAATATGCGAGCATTGAAAACACGATTTGCGGTATAATAGAATTGGAGTGTGATAAGAGTGAAACCAAAAGTGGTAATCGTTGGTTGTGGAAATGTTGGGATGAGTTATGCCTATGCTTTAGTCAACCAAAAGACAGCTGTCAAGGAACTCATCCTCATCGATGTATTAAAGGAAAAAACGGAAGGAGAAGCGATGGACCTGAATCATGGGATTCCTTTTGGACCTAGTCATATGGAAATCAAAGCTGGGACTTATGAAGACTGTCACGATGCTGACATCGTCTGTATCACTGCGGGCGCCAACCAAAAACCAGGGGAAACGCGCCTAGATTTAATCGATAAGAATGGGGTCATCTTTCGAAAGATCATAAGCAAGATCAAATCATCAGGCTTTCAAGGAATCTATTTGGTAGCGACGAACCCTGTAGATGCGATGACCTACATCACTTGGAAAGAATCAGGGATCTCGCCCAAACGTGTTTTTGGAACGGGAACGAGCCTCGATACAGCACGGCTACGTTTCTTAATCGGTGATAAGATCCATGTCAATCCCAAAAATGTACACGCCTACGTCTTAGGTGAACATGGAGATACGGAGTTCGTACCATGGAGTCTGGCAAAGATCGGGTTAGAACCGGTTTATCATTATTTATCCCAAGAAGAGATGGAAGAACTCCACTGTGAGGTGAGAGACGCAGCTTATGAAATCATCAATCGAAAAGGAAATACATCTTATGGGATCGGGATGGGACTTGTTCGCATTACCAATGCCATCCTGGGCAATGAAAACTCGATTCTAGCCGTATCTCGTTATGATGAAAGAGAGGACGTCTACATCGGAGGTCCTGCGATCATCGATCAAGAAGGCATCAAAAAGCGCATCGATCTTTCTCTTACCGATGAGGAACAAAAAAAGTATGAATTTTCGATTCGCGCTGTGAAAGAAGCAATTCACTCCTATCAGGACAAAATAAAAGACCGTTAAAGTCTTTTATTTTCGTGTTTCATCTGTTTACAATAAGCGTAGCCTTTTGCTAAAAAATCGGGATTTGATCCTAAAGAGACGATCGAAGTTAAGGTACTGTAATTTTCTTCCGTAAAGTGTTTCTGACAATATTCATCAAGTGTTCCTAAAGATACAGCATGTTTTAAGGCACTGCGATGCTGTTGGTAAAAATCATAGCTACGAAAGAAATCTTGATAAATAGAGAGATTAGGGTCCGTTGGGACTGTTTGAAACTCTTCTGTAATAGTCGCTACGGATGTTTGTGTCCTCACATTCTCCTCCTGTTCTTCCATCAACATTTTCTCTAATACCGCATATTCTTCTTCTTGAAGTGAAAGTTCTTGAGCTACCTTTCTTTGATGCCTATGCTCTGCAATCCAACCAAATGTCGGTAGTGTTGGAACAAGAAAAGCAAGTGGAGTCAGAGAGGAAACCCAAGCAAGAGAAACGCCAGCAAAAATCAGCATTCCAACGAGACACCCTATCGTAAGTCTACGCCATAATTTACAAAGTCCCTTCGAATCATTCAAAAAGAACTGTAAGGAAAAAAGCTGGTTTTTCTTCCCATTCAAATCTTTCTGCATTGTTTCAACTAAATTTTCTTTTGCTAACTGGGAAGCAGAAATGGTATTGGAGCGAACACAGATGCATCCACGATCATTCAACACTTCTAACCCCTGTTCTGTAAAGCGATATTTTTGATTCATATGAACTCCTCTCTTACTACTAAACTTGTCATAGTATAACACACTTACAGCAAAAAGGAAAGGATCGTTTACGAATCCATCCTAATCTTTCAATCTCACCTTATTTCTGGTTTTCTAAAAATAAAAGTTTTGAATATTTCCAAGCGAGCACTCGGAAGGCAAGTTTATCAATTTGAGCTTCACTGATCGTTCCATTTAAAACGGCATTCTGGATACTGTCAAACGCTTCCTGATAATCGACGGTGATCAATAGATCATTCCCCGCAAGAATCGCTTTGACGTAGACATCATCAATTTCATCAAGAGCTGCCATAGAAAGATCATCCGTCATGATAATACCCGTAAAGGCGAGTTCATTTCGTAAGAGATTATGAACACTTTGCGATAAGGTTGCCGGTTGATCCGGATCGATATTCGTGACGATATTGTGGTTGACCATGATTGCTTCGGCTCCCGCTGCAATCCCACTTTGAAAAGGTGGTAAAGATGTCGTTTCAATCTCACTATAACTACGAGAATCTGTGACTACACCCGTATGTGTATTGTCATTATCACCATAGCCAGGGAAATGTTTTAAGGTGTAGGAAACCCCTGTTCCTTTACTTGCTTCAATCACTGTTTTCGCAAAAGTTGACGTAAGAGAAGTCCCTTGTTTTAACGTTCGTTCATAAATATAGGAACTCGGATTTGTGGCAACATCAACGACTGGTGCTAAATTCAGGTTTAATCCTAAGTCTGCGAGCACCTTGCTCTTCTCTACCGTATCGATCGCAATCTGGTCAAAGCCGCCTGCATCATACAGTGCACTTGGAGAGGGAAATGGAGTATCGACTAAATTTGAATTACTGCTTACCCGAACGACACTACCGCCTTCCTCGTCAACAGCCGTCAAAAGTGGAATCGTCGAAGCGTTCTGTAACGAATTGATCATGTCGATGACATCACTCTTCGTCTTATCTTGAAAATCCTGTGAAAAGAAGATAAAACCAGAAACGGGAGCATCGTTCAACAGATCAACGGCATTACTCCCTGGATAATGTACAAGCAGAATCTGCCCGATCCTTTCTTTTAGAGATAACTCCATCAATTTGTCATACGCTAACTTATAATAAGTATGAAAAATACCATAATCATCCCAACTCACGGGAATTCCATTTTCTCCTACTTCACTATCAACCACTTTATAATTGACTACTTTTCCCGACTGTTGACTCTTATTTTTTTCTAAAACACCTGCATATTGAATAGATAATTCATCGCCAAGGGCAAACTCCCCATTCGCAAGTTGAAACGTGTAGATTCCTAAATCCACGTCTTGTACAGTAACCGTATTGGCATCATACTGCATGACCGTCCCTATGATCTCTTCAGTGTCAGCTACCTCTTTGTCTTTTGGCCAAAGGATCACGCCTAGAAAGGCTCCAAACAGTAAGATTGCCCCGATCATCATCGTCATTTTCTTATTCATCCTATCACTCCTAATCAAGTATATGAAACGCTAAAAAAACTATTCCAAGTCCTCACAAAAAACTAGTCCACGTGACATCCTTCTTCACTTTTTGAAATATTTAATAAAATACCAATCGATATCAAAGAAATCAGCAAACTACTCCCACCATAAGAAAGAAATGGTAGGGTCACGCCCGTTACTGGTATGAGTCCAACAACTACCATCAGATTCATCACTGTCTGGAACAGCATCTGAAAGATCATGCCAAAAGCTAAGTACTTTGCAAACAAGTTTTTAGCACGTAACGCAATCCGAATGCCACGATACAGTACAGTAATAAACAATACACTGACGATGAGAACACCTAGGATTCCAAACTCCTCACTGATGATCGAGAAAATGAAATCTGTCTGCGGTTCTGGTAAGTAAAAGTGCTTTTGTCTTGAATTTAGAAAGCCCATTCCTAATAGCCCACCTGGTCCTATCGCATAGAGGGATTGAATAATTTGGAAACCCGTTCCAAGGGCATCCTTCCAAGGATTGAGAAACGAAGTGATTCGATCCATTCGATATGGTGCAATCAAAATTAAGATGATAACACCGACCACCCCTACAATACCAGTGATATAGAAGAACTTCATGTTGACTCCAGCGATAAACAAAAGAGCGATGATACTCATCACTAACACCAAGCCTGTTCCAAGATCTGGTTGCAACATGATAAGGCCAAAACAAAGTAATGTGATCACAAGGATCGGGATGACGCCTTTCTTCACATCCTTGATAAATTGATTACTGACACTTAAATATTTACTCGTGAAGATGATCAGTCCAAGTTTTGCAAATTCACTTGGTTGGATGCCAAAAGAACCAATCCCAAACCAACTTCGACTCCCATTACGGACCGAACCAATGCCCGGAATGAGAACCAAAATCAAAAGTAAAAGACAAACGCCTAGGATCATGTTTGTCTTTTTATAATAGTACTTATAATCAATTTTTGCAACGACGAATAACAAGACCGTTCCTACGACAGCAAATAGAGCTTGTTGTTTCACGTAGTGAAAACTATCCTGAAACTTATAATCAGCCCAAATGCTGGACGCGGAGTAGATCATGACAAGTCCGAATACTATTAAGATCATTACGGCGATGAAGAGAACAAGATCAAATCTTTTCTTTTTCAAACTATCACCTTTCTACAGTTTATAACCAAACGCCGAACAATATTCCAGCCATCGCAAAGATCAATCCAGCAATCCAGAACAATTTCACGATGTCCGTCTCTTTCCATCCTAACTTTTCAAAATGATGATGTAGTGGCGTCATCAAGAATAACTTCTTGTGAAAGAAACGCAACCAAACCACTTGTAAAATCACCGACAATGTTTCGATCACAAACACACTCGCAACCACTAAAAGCGTAAGTTCTCGATGCGTTAAAAGTGCAACGGAAGCCATCACACCACCCAAAGCAAGGGATCCCGTATCGCCCATGAAAACGCGTGCCGGATGCGTATTAAAGACAAGGAAACCAATCAGTGCGCCTACTAAGATCAAACAGAAAATACCCATATCTTCAAAGCCGACAGTCAAAGAAATCAAAGCAAAAGCAATGAATGCGATTGCCGAAAGTCCACCGGCAAGGCCA
>CAZJUW010000023.1:0-8518 GCA_964549325.1 uncultured Muribaculaceae bacterium | reverse complement strand
TCATCAACTTCTGTTCAACCTCAAAAACAGTATCTTTTTCCTTCGCAAAACCTAGGCGTTTGCTCACTCTATCTACATGTGTATCCACAGCGATCGCCGGATAGTCATAAAGGTTGCTTAATACAACGTTGGCAACCTTTCTTCCTACCCCAGGAAACGTCTCTAACTCTTCCCGCGTCTTGGGAACCATCCCGTTATACTCTTCCACCAAACGCTTGGCTATCGTCTGAATGTAGACCGCACGTTTACTGACAAAACCGATGGGACGCAAGACTTCCTGGACCTCATTCAAAGGAGCATTTGCAAGTGCTTCCAGCGTTGGAAACCTACTCCATAGCTTTGCAGTCACTTCGTTGACACGCCGATCCGTCGTCTGGGCGCTTAAAACAACAGCGATCAACAATTCATAGTCTTTCTCGTAATGCAATTCACAGCGAGGATCTGGATATAACTGATCTAGATAGGCCTCAACCTTCTCTACTCTATTCTTCTTCGTCATCGTCGAACCAGTCATAGTCGAATACTTCCTTTACTTCTTTCTTTTCTTTATGGAATTTCAGACGATTTTGCTCCACATCTTCTTTGGTCTTAACTCCTTTTTTACCCCACTCATAAAGAATCTTGTCGATATAGCGCAAGTTCGAAACACCATTGAAGGTGGCCTCTTTCAATGCCTCCAAAATGAGTTCTTCACTGATCTGTTGATCGAGCCACGCCTTGATGATCTCATATTCCATTGGACTGAGCGTTCTTCCAAATTCTTTCTCGATCACTTCAAAAATACTACTATCGGAATGATCCTGAAGATTAACTTCTTCTTCGACGAGTAACGTTAACTTGCGAAAGAAACCGTCTAATTTCAAGTGTTCTTCCCGTAGTTTTCCCTCGTTTTTCTTCACTTCTACTTCAATGAAACCTTTCTCCTCTAAAGAAGAAATTTTCTCCATAACTACCGCCAATTTCCAGTTGAGATCTTGTGAAATTTTCTGAGGGTTAAAGATGAACTCTATTCCTTCGTGATATAGATACATCAAAAACATGAATTCTTCAAACGTCAACTTCAATTTTTCATAATTTTGCCATAGATATAAGGGTACGACCACATTTCCTTGTTTCAAGATTTCAGCCAACTTCGAACTTTTCATAAGATCCCTCCTTTCAATGTTTATTATTTTACCATAACATTTAGACTACTTGAAGTTTTTTCGACAATAGTCCAGTAAATTGTCCCTTTGGTTTAGAAGTTTTCCTGTGACAACTTGTAAGATCAACTCCTCATAGACCTCTTTTAAATAGGGACCCGGTTCTTTCTCAAGACAAGACATGATCTCTTCACTCGTAATTGCCAGATCTTCCTGACACTTGATCGGCAAACGTTCAAAAGCCTCTAAAATATCCTTCTTCGCAATTCCTTTTAGACTGCCTGCGACCGTATTAACATAAAGACCATAACGATAAAGAACCATGGGCGCAAGATTATTTTCTCTTCTTGCTTGTTGAATTTTTTCGATTAGCTGTTTTTCATTATTTGTAAACGGATATCTATCTATAACGTCCAAAACAGCCCAAATTCCCATCAAATCATCATATGCCGTAACTTTCTTCAAGTGGGAAAGTTCCAAGTCTTTATCGAGTCCTAAACTATGGAGCAAGTGAATTCCTGCTTCTGCATGTCCACTAGTAAATATTTTATCAAGTTCTTCTCTTTTTCGTTCGTAGGATAGAGCCTTTAATAGACGTCGACATTTTCGGATGCCCTTAATCGTATCTTTGCTTAACGAAAATTCAAGTGTCGTCGCAAAACGAACTGCCCGCAAAATACGTAGTGCATCTTCACGAAACCGCGTCGTAGCGTCACCAACTGTCACAATTTCCCTAGCTTCTAAGTCCTTTCTTCCATCTAATAAATCGACGATTTGTCCATTCGCATCCATACAGATCGTATTCACGGTAAAATCTCTACGAACGATATCCTCTTCTAACGTATCCACATACTCGATCTCCGTAGGACGACGATGATCAAGATAATGATGTTCCTTACGAAACGTCGTAATCTCAAAACGCGTATTCTTGTGAAACAATGTCACGGCACCATAAGACTGATGATCTAAGGAAACCTCAGGAAAGATTTCTTTTAACGCTTTAGGCGTCGCGTTTGTCGTAATATCAATATCGCCAGAAGGTCTATCCAATAAAAGATCACGAACAAAACCGCCAACAATATAGGCACGGTATCCGTTCTTTTCGATTTCCTGCAACACTTTTAATACAAGTTCCAACATGTTACCACCACCTATATTATATCATGAAAGCAACCAGTCTACTTGTTTCAAAAAAAAAGAACAAAAATGTTCTTTTAGTTTACAGATTCTTTTAAAGCAGCTCCAGCTTTGAAAACAACAGCGTTTCTTGCAGCGATATGAACTGTTTCGCCAGTCTGTGGGTTACGTCCTTCACGTGCATTTCTTCTTGAAACACCAAATGTTCCAAATCCAACTAACGTAACTTTGTCACCTTTCTTTAATGCTCCTGTGATGGCAGCAAACGTAGCGTCAATTGCACGAGTAGCATCAGCCTTTGTTAATCCTGTAGCAGCGGCAACAGTCTCAACTAATTCCACTTTCTTCATGTGTAATAATACCTCCTATTTTTCTATTAAGCACATGTTATGCTTACATATATAAAGTAGCACAACGATTTTAGAAAAGCAACAATTATCATGAAAAAAGCGGTTATTTTACGGATTTTACGAAGACTTTTTTCTATTTTTTGTAACGTTTTATCAAAACGGGATCTTTTACCACCGAAATATGGTCTACAATCAGTTCTTCATCGCTATGTAAGGATGCTCTGGTATAGTCCTCTACATACCTCCACCAGCCATCTTCAAAGTCAGCATATTGTTTTTCAGTCTCCTCCGCCGGAAAGTGATGACACGAGCAAACTCGCAATACGAGAGGTTTATGCTCCTGCTTGGCTAGGTCAATCAGTGGCAAAGTTGCTTCACAAGGAGCAAACCCACAGTAAAGATCGATTTCTTGAGATAGTTTTATCTCTTTCGTAAATTTTTCTTTATGTAGGACAATTCCTGGCAACGAAGTAGCCACTAATCTGGGATCATAAACGGTAATCGTGCCACCTTGTAATTGTGCCTGTCTTTCCGCAAGACGTTCGGCAAATGCTGGATACCAGCCGCAACCTGCTTCTAAAATACGAGCATTCAGCGAAAAGTAATGTTCAACTAATTCCAAGTCTTGTTGATACATATCTTCCTGTTTTCGTCTAAGATTAAGATGAGAAAAGACCTCTTCATATAATGACTGTTTTGATTGCAAATAAAAAAACATCTCATAATAGTCCTTTAATTGCGAAAAGTTTCCTATAGAATAAGCTTTTCCATACTGTTCTAAATATTTATTTACTTCATCTCTTACGAAACCGATATCTATATCGTCATCATCATAGTGAATCGCCATAACACCACTCCTATAGGAACATATTATCGCACAAAGTAACACGAAAGACAATGAATGATCAAAAAAAAGACGAGTGTTCCTCGCCTATTTCAATTTTTTATCAATGGACTCTAACGTTGCGATCATCGTCCCAAAACCGTAGAACAATAAAGAAAAGAGAAACGTACCAGCCCATACCATCAAAGTGATCCCTACATTAAACTGTGTTTGACTACAAGCCCCTGTAATGATCGAAAACGAATCGTTACAAGCAGGTATCATATTTCCAAGAAAGATTCCTCCAATGAGTCCAACGATAAAAGCGATGATTGATACCACTTGATAAACATTTAACTTCTTTTTCCCAACAAACTTCTTTGCAACAGAGTCAATCCCAGGAAGACTCTTCTTTTCCTTCTCGATTTCATCAAATAGATTATTCATTTTTGTCACCATCTTTCGCTTTCCTACCAGAACGCTTCGAAGAAGTCTTCTGATCTTCCTTCTCTTCCTTGGCGATCTGCTCTATGTTGAGTTCTGGAAACTCCGTCGTCTCTGAAAGTTCTTCTTCCTCTTTCTGTTCTTGCTGTCTTACTTTTTCTTCCTTGTAATCCTGATAAAGATAAAGGTACCTTGCAAACCCAATCGAATAGATGCATTCCAACAATTTCAGGACGACGTGATCAAATTCGATCGAATCAATTAGTTCGATCACTAGAATGATGATACTGACACAAGCAATTGCTGTGAAGAACTGACGATTCTTAATCAGATGTAGTTGTAACCCATCAAAGTGAAGTACCTCCCAAAGCCGCGTCTCCTTCATCAAAACATATACCATATAGATCAGTAACACCAGATTTAAAATAAGGTTAAAGAGCGTTCCTAAACCAAAGAATTGAATGACATCCAAAATCGAACCAAATAAGACCAGTACTTGAAGAACAGTCAAGATCAAGTTCATCAAATTGAAATATCGCTTGCCTACTTTCGTCTTCAAGAAGATAAAGTACGCTAAAAAGAAGAGATATACGGTATTGTAATTAAATAGAGACTGAAGCATATAGCTAAAACCTAACTGATTTCGAATGGCAAAGGCTTGTGAAATGATGATAATCAAAACCAAAAGTCCGAGCAATAGGCTTGTTACGATATTCGCATCATCATACCATTCTTTTTCCACTTTTTTCTCCATGTTTATTCCTCCTAATATACTAAGATTATATCATAAGATAGACGCCCTGATAAGATGTTCAACACCTTTTGGACGTGTCTTGACAATATAATGTAAGAAGAATAAATCATTTTTATGAGAAGAATTCGTGAAATTCACAAATTCATGATATAATACGGCTAGTTGGAGGGGATGTTGATGAAATTACCTGTAGTAGCCCTCGTCGGGAGACCAAACGTCGGGAAGAGTACGCTTTTTAACAAGATCGTTGGAAAACGACTTGCGATTATTGAAGATACACCTGGCGTCACACGTGACCGACTCTATAGTGATGCGACTTACCAGAATTATCAATTTCGCCTGATTGACACCGGTGGGATTGATTTGGAGAATGCTGCCTTTAACGATGAGATTCGTATTCAAGCAGAAATTGCGATGGAAGAGGCAGACGTCATCGTCTTCGTCGTCGATGGCAAAGAGGGCCTTACGCAAAATGATTATGCCATACGAGACCTTTTACGCAAAACGAAGAAAAAAGTGGTCGTCGCCATTAACAAAATGGATCATAAGGGAGCTCAAGAAAACCAATATGACTTCTACGAATTAGGGTTTGATACTTATATCCCGGTAAGCGGCATTCACAACACCGGCTTTCGCGAATTGATGGAAGAAATTTGTGACGGCTTTCCAAAGCGGAAAAAAGAAGAGAATGATACTCGACTTAAATTTTCTATCATCGGTAGACCAAATGTAGGGAAAAGCAGTCTTACCAATGCCCTATTGAATGAAGAACGAGTCGTCGTAAGCTCTGTTGCGGGAACGACGCGAGACTCTGTTGATACCGTTTTTAAATATAACGGAGAAGAATACGTTGTCATCGATACGGCTGGCATGCGAAAAAAAGGAAAGGTCTACGAAACGATTGAAAAGTATAGTTTATTACGCTCAATGAGTGCCATTGACCGAAGTGATATCTGTCTTGTTGTCATCAATGCAGAAGAAGGAATCATGGAACACGATAAACATATCGCAGGTTATGCTATTGAAAAAGGGAAGGGTCTCATCTTCGTCGTTAATAAATGGGATACTCAAAAAGAGGGCGATATCAAGGAATATACGAAGCTTGTGCGAAGTGAGTTCCAATTTGCGACCTATGCCCCAATCGTCTTTTTATCAGCACTAACCAAAAAGCGATTGACAACACTCATGCCTGAGATCATCAAAGTTGGTGAAAATATTAAGCGAGAGATCAAGACTAGCGTTTTAAATGAAGTGATCATGGATGCCTATCAGTTAAATCCACCACCAAGTTACAAAACAAATCGTTTAAAAATCTACTTTGCAAGTCAAACAGGAGTAATGCCACCGAAGTTCACACTTCGAGTCAACAGCAAAAAACTCGTTCACTTTTCTTATGAACGTTACTTAGAAAATAGATTACGAGAAAACTTCGAACTGGAAGGGACGCCAATTACCATTCAATTTAAGAACAGGAGTGATGTCGATTGATGAATCAAAATTTCTTCCGCAAACTAAACCCTCAGACTGAGGAAGAAGGATTGGACCGTGCTGCGGAAATGCTGGAACGCAGATACCAAAACAAAGAGATCACCATTGAACAATACCGGGCCAAAGCGATGGAAATCCAAAAGAAACGCGAAAAACTGCAGAACAAAAAATAAGGGCACGAACGAACCTCTTACATATACTAATGTAGGAGGAGAATGTTTATGTTTGGTGATTCCTTTTTTAAACGAGTCGAAAACAAGACCAAGGTGAATAAGGATACAATCTTGTCCCTTGCGAGTAAACTACAAAATGCTAATATGAAGGATGAAAAAGTATTAGGTGACCTTGTTACCGAGATTAGTAACATCACTGGAAAAGAGGTCACAGAGGAAAAAAGGCAGAAAATTGTAAATGCTATCATGAAGGACGATGTTCCAAAAGATATTGATAAAATGTTCTAGAGAGTAGAAAATTACTCTTTTTTTCATATTCGTGGAAATTTGACATAAGGTTAAATGAAAACAAAGGAAAAGGTGAGATTGATGGAAAAACACGAAATTATTAAGAACATCGCAGAGCGTACAGGAGGGGACATCTATCTAGGTGTCGTGGGTGCCGTCAGAACTGGAAAAAGTACCTTTATCAAGAAAGTGATTGAAACATTAGTAGTACCACATATTGAAGACGAGTATGAGCAAAAGAGAACACTCGATGAAATTCCTCAAAGTGCCCAAGGAAGAACGATCATGACAACAGAACCAAAATTCGTTCCAAATCATGCAGCAAAAATCAAAATTGACGACTTTGACTGTAACATTCGCTTAATTGATTGTGTTGGTTACGTCATTGATAATGCCAAAGGCGTAGAGGATGAAAATGGACCTCGCATGGTGAAAACCCCATGGTATGATGATGAAATTCCTTTCGTAGAAGCTGCTGAATTAGGAACAGAAAAAGTCATCAAAGATCATTCCACAATCGGAATCGTTGTTACAACTGATGGCTCGATTGGGGAATTCTCAAGGAAGGATTATCTTGATGCAGAAAATCGTGTCATTGAAGAGTTAAAAGAAATAGGGAAACCATTCATCGTCGTTTTGAATTCAACGCATCCAATGATGCCTGAAACAGAACGCCTCGCAGAAGATTTACATGAACAATATCAAATACCAGTACTGCCAATGAATATTGATACGATGAGTGAAAAGGATATCTACAACATCTTACGAGAAGCACTCTATGAATTCCCAGTTCTAGAAGTCAAAGTCAATATGCCAGAATGGATCGCCATTCTAAATGCCGATCATCCCGTCAAAAAAGCTTACATTGATAGTATTCGCGAAAGCGTTGTAGAAGTCGACAAACTACGCGATGTCGAATCCATTACCCAACATTTTCTTGACAATGAAAATATTGAAAAAGCCTATTTATCAGAAGTTGATCCAGCCACAGGCATCGTTACGGTAACCTTAACGGCACCCATTGATTTATACAATCGAGTACTCACAGACATCATCAAAATTGATGTCACCAGTAAAGCTGATCTTCTCTCCCTCTTTCAAGAATACAATGAAGCCAAGAGAGAATATGACCAGATCAAGTATGCGCTGAAGATGGTGAAACAAACTGGTTATGGAGTTGCTACCCCTACACTTGATGACATGAAATTGGATACGCCCGAGATCATCAAGCAAGGCTCTCGCTATGGCGTAAAACTAAAAGCTGTTGCCCCAAGTATTCATATGATCAGAGTTGATGTTCAAAGTACATTCGAGCCAATTATTGGTAGTGAATTACAGAGTAAAGAGTTAATCGATTATCTGATGAAAGACTATGAAACAGATCCAGGTAATATCTGGAAGAGCGAAATCTTCGGAAGAAGCTTAGATGTCATCGTCCAAGAAGGCATTCAATCAAAGATCAACCTGATGCCAGATAATATTCGTTACAAGTTACAACAAACACTATCAAAGGTAGTCAACAAAGGTTCAAGCAACATGATCGCCATCGTATTATAAGGAATAGCACACTATTCCTTTTTAATTGTTCAAAAAAAGTATACAATTTAGATAGTATACTCTTCTCCCTAAATAGATTAACTGTGGTTGATCTCCTCCATCGTTAACCCCGTACACTCTGAAATCAACTTTCTTCAATTTGCTTTCTAGTTAAACCCGTACATTTGAAAATGAAGTCTGGGTCTGCTCCGTTCTTTAACATCTCTTTTGCTGTCCTAAAGATTCCGGCTTTTTCTCCTTCCTTCCTACCTGTTTTAATGCCTTCTTCTCTACCTGCTTTCATTCCCTCTTCTCTACCTGCTTTCATGCCTTCTTCTCTACCTTCTTGCCTTCCTAAATCTTTTAATGCCCATTCATGATCG
>CAZJUW010000022.1:0-8585 GCA_964549325.1 uncultured Muribaculaceae bacterium | reverse complement strand
GTATAGATAAGAGTTGAAGTTGGCTGTCCTAATGTAATTGTCGTTTTTCCATCTTCTACTACCTTATGAATCGAAACCGAAACCATTTGTCCTGTAAGCTGTTCTGTGGTCAATTGTCCTGAAAGAAAGTTTCCTAATGAATAAACCACTAAGGTATTATTGACATAACCGATGGGTCCGACGACATGAGGATGTGCTCCTGCGATAATATCAACACCTAACGAGGACAACTCATTGGCAATTCGCTCCTGCTCCTCAGTCACGCCCATGTAGTATTCAGTCCCCCAGTGCATTGCCACGATGACGATATCTACTTTACTACGAACTCTTTCAATATCTGTTTTTGCTTGTTCATAAGAATAAATCATATTGTAATAAGGATGATCCTCTGGCGGATAGAGTCCATTCGTCTGTGTTGTATATGCAAAAAAGGCATATGTAATTCCGTTCTTTTCTTGAATGTTTTCAGCAGCCTGATCTTCAGCGGTTAAATAACTTCCCGCTGTAACGGCAACATCTTTCTTAGAACTCCAGTAAGCAAGTGAATTTAGAACAGCTGCTTCCCCACGATCCATCGTATGGTTATTGGCAAGACTCACTAGATTGAAACCAGCATCTAAGAAGGCATCCCCTACTTCGTAAGGAGAATTAAAACACGGGTAATGCGAAAGCCCAAGTTCCGTTCCCCCTAGAATTGTTTCTTGGTTGTAATAAGCAAGATCATACTCTGAAACAATTGGTTTGATATTCTCAAGCATCGGCTTGAAATCATACGTGTCATCTACCTTTGCATCATCGTAGACAGAACTGTGTATCAAAGCATCTCCTACCATGATCAAATCGAGGTTATACTCTTTACGCTCTGGTTCCACCTGTTTCTTTTCAACAGTGACTTGTGGCTGTGTTTTTCCAAACACTCTAGAAAGACCAAAACCTGCTCCAATAGAGGCGAGAATAATGGTTGTGAATATAATAATGCGTACTGATTTTTTCAGCCTCTTTTTCGATTTCCGTGCCATACTTCTTACTCCTTTACTTTCTGGATAATTTCAAAATCAATCGTCCCTTCTTGTTTATTTGCTCTCACGACTTTCACCAAAACCCGTTCTCCGATGGTATACTTGATCTTACTACGCTCACCAGTTAAGGTCAACGTCTCTTCGTCATAGTGGAAGAAATCATTCATGTCCCGAATGGATACTAACCCTTCAATCAAGTTATCCAATTCTACGAACATTCCAAAACTCATTACACTGGAGATCATTCCTGTATAAGTCTCTCCGATATGATCTTCCATATACTCTGCCATCTTCATATCTTCCACATCTCGTTCACAGTTGACGGATGCTTGCTCTCTACTAGAAGAATGCTCGGCAACATAGACAAGCTTATCTTGCCAGTGCTGGATCGTTTTCACACTCAAATCCTTGTGGAATAAATAAGTCCTAAGAAGACGATGAACAGTCGTATCAGGATAACGTCTGATTGGTGAGGTAAAGTGCGTATAACATTTGCTTGCCAAACCATAATGACCTACATTTTCGGGACTGTAGATTGCCTTCTGCATATTGCGTAACAATAAGTGAGATAAAATCTTGTACTCCTTCTTATCTTTCAAGAAATGAAGTAATTTTTGAATGGTCTTCGGACGAACATCTTTTAAATTACCCATAAATGAGTAGCCAAGCGTTCCGAGAAAGGCTAAGAACGAACGAATTTTTTCCTCTTCCGGATACTCGTGAATACGATAGATAAAAGGAAGTTCCATATGGTAAATATGAGTCGCCACACACTCATTGGCTGCGATCATAAAATCCTCAATCATCTTTTCACCAGTTCCTCGTTCTCGCAAAACGACCTCAGTTGGATGACAATTTTCATCAACGAGGATCTTCGCTTCATCCACATCGAAATCGATGTATCCACGCTCGTCCTTCATCTTCCGTAAAATTTTGGAAAGCTCTGCCATCAATTTTAGAGACTCAACATAGGGTTCATACCCCTCCGGAACGCTATTGTCTTCCAAGATAGCATTGACCTTTTTATATGTCATCTGAATTCGTGACTTGATGACACTTTCAAAAATATCATAGGTAACAACCTTTCCATTTGGGTCAATTTCCATCACACAAGAAATAGTAAGACGCTCAACCCCTGGGTTCAGTGAACAAATGCCATTCGAAAGTTCATGTGGCAGCATCGGAATGACACGATCGACAAGATAGACGCTTGTTCCCCGTTCCATCGCCTCTTTATCTAAAATACTATTCTCTTTCACATAGTAACTGACATCAGCAATATGAACACCTAATCGATAATTACCATTTTCTAATCGATCAATCGAGATCGCATCATCAATATCTTTCGTATCATCTCCATCGATCGTAAAGATCATCTCATCGGTTAAGTCCTTTCTACCAGTCTTGTCCTCTTCTCTTACGACATTTGGTAGGCCTGCGACAAATTGCTGAACTTCATCACTGAAATGATCTTCGATATTATACTTATAGACGATTGAAAGAATATCAACCCCTGGATCGTTCTTATGCCCAATGACTTTAACGACTTCACCTTCGGCTTCTTTATTGCCAATACGTTTGAGTATCTTCACGACGACTTTATGGCCATCGACAGAATTCATCGCCTTTTCTTCCCGAACGATCACATTCAAATTAACTTTAGCGTCATCGAGCCTCACGTAACCAACATGATCTTTAAAGTTAATTTCGCCAACATACGTATCTTTCTCATGCTTAAGGACTCGTATAATCCGCCCTTCTAGACGACCGACGTTTTTCTTACTAATGATATCAACAACAACCAAGTCTCCATGCAGGGCACCATTTAAGTTCTCCTGCTTGATGAACACATCTTCATCAGAATCATCGATATCGACAAAGCCAAAACCTTTCTTATTCGCATGCATGATTCCCTTTTTCAAATGACTATTTTGATACAACATATACTTATCTTTGTTGGTATGATAAATCTCAGTTGCCATCTCCATCTCGTGTAATAATGAAAGCAATTCCTCTAAAGAAAGATCGCCCGTCAGTTGCTCTTCAATTTCGAATACAGTCAGGGGTTTCCCAGCATCTTTTAATGTTTCTATAATCTGTTCTTTCATATTAGGCCTCCATTCTAAGATCTATACTCATTGTACCATTCTTTCTTAACGAAAGAAATAGAATGAAATAAAAAAAGCCTCCTTGCGAAGCTCTATAGAAAGGCCATCACTAAACAGATAACGAAGAAAGCAATTCCTAACACCCAAGTAAGACGTGTAATCACTAATTCAGAGCCACGCTCCTTACGCTTACTAAATAAATCAGAATTACCTCCTGAAATAATCTGCGATGTGCCCTCTGCCTTTGCACTCTGTAATAAAACCAATGTAATTAGTAAAATGGCAATTACCAATAAAATGATCTTCATCGTATGCCCTCCTCACAAGTACTAATACTGTACCACAATTAACAAGATTTTGCAATGCGTTTAGATCGTTATCTAACGCTCTTTTTCTTTTACCACTTCATGATAATAGGGAATATCCATCTTTAGTGGATTATCACAGATAAACTGATCAATAAAATAAATACCTTCTTGGCTAAAACCACGGCTTTTAAGCACTGGATCATATAACCACTTCGCTGGATGACATACCTTAAAATTGTCACAAAGGTAGTTTACCCAAAAGGAAATTTGATCAAGCTTAGGACCGATTAACTGTTCCAATTTCTGACCATCCTCCATAAAATAACGCAAAAAATCTCCGGTAACTCCAGGAAAATAGTAACCATGATCATCCGGTAGAGAAAAGCTTTCTTTATCGACATAATGGACAACACCATCAGGATCTGCCATGATATTTTCAAAATGCAAATCTGTGACAAATAAAGAATTCTCATGAAACCCTTGTAATAATACTGAAGACTGAAAAACGGCATCACAATAAGAAGTGACAACCAAGTCATGTAGAAAGCCTGCCTTCTCACAAGAACGTGCCTTGATCGACAACTCATAAAGAGTCTTAGAGGAAGCCAAATTGGGATCCTTGATTCCTCTTAAAACATCATGCTTGGTAATTATCTCAGCTGTCTTTACGGTCCCTTTTACCTCCGGATGCTCTTGAAAGTAGGCAATCATTGTCTTTAGATGATCAACATGTTTCAAAGCATTCTTTCTATAAATTTTATAGAAGTACTGATCATCCAAGTAAATATCCCCTTCGGCATTATTTAACCTTTGTTTTTTTAAATTTAAATTATAAAAAGTTACTAATTCCATAAAATCCCTCATTACAAATATGTATATGATATCACAAGGTCACACAAAAAGAAAGTCTTATCGACTTTCTATCAAAATCCTATCGATAGCTTTTTCTCCATGACTACCCATAAGCTACTTATCAAGTGCTTCTTCAATTCTCATCAACTGATTATATTTACAAATTCGGTCCGTACGTGACATCGATCCAGTCTTAATCTGACCTAAGTCAAGACCAACAGCCAAATCGGCAATCGTCGTATCTTCGGTCTCTCCACTGCGGTGGGAGATAATCGTTTTATAACCATGACTACGTGCAAGTTCAATGGTCTCTAAAGTTTCGGTAATGGTGCCGATTTGATTCACTTTTAACAAGATCGCATTACCTGCATGATGATCAATGCCCATTTGAAGACATTTCTTATTGGTTACGAATAAGTCATCTCCTACTAATTGAATTCGATCGCCAAGCTTTGCCGTTAACTTTGCAAAACCATCCCAGTCATTTTCATCGACAGGATCCTCAATCGAGACGATGGGATATGTATTCACCAATTCTTCATAGAAGTCGATTAACTCATCAGTCGTAAGAGTTCTTCCCTCGCCTGCTAAAACGTACTTTCCATCTTGATAAAATTCACTTGCCGCAACGTCGATGGCAAGTTTTACATCCTTGTAGGGAACGTATCCAGCCTTTTCGATCGCCTCCATGATGAGGTCAAATCCCTCTTTATTGCTTGCAAGGTCAGGTGCAAAACCACCTTCATCGCCAACGGATGTTACTAATCCTTTTGATTTTAAAACACTTTTTAAAGTATGAAATACTTCTGAACCAATACGAACACGATCATGAATCGTATCTGCTTGTGGAATAATCATAAATTCCTGAAAATCAAGTTTGTTATCCGCATGAGCACCACCATTCATGATATTCATCATCGGAACTGGAAGCGTAGTACCATTACCAACATAGGCATATAATGGCATTCCGGCATTCATGGCAGCGGCTTTCAAACAAGCCATCGAAACGCCTAGTATCGCATTTGCTCCGAGATTACTCTTCGTCTCTGTGCCATCGACCGTAAGCATCTTTTCGTCGATCGCTCTTTGGTCTTCTACATCCATTCCTACAACAGCCTCACGCAAAACGGTGTTCACATTTTCCACTGCCTTTAAAACACCCTTTCCTTGATAACGTGTTCCACCATCCCGAAGTTCCAGTGCTTCTCTTTCACCAGTTGAGGCACCACTCGGAACTGCAGCCCGTGCCATCAGCCCATTTTCCAATGTTACGTCTACCTCGACCGTTGGATTTCCTCTAGAATCTAATATTTCTCTTCCTACAACCTTCTTAATTTTCATTTTCTTTCTCCTCTTTTTCCTTCTTTAATTCTTCTACATACTGTTTGAACTCTGCTCCTCGATCTTCACACTGTTTGTACTGATCCCAAGAAGCACTCGCGGGACTTAACAACACGATACCACCAGAAACAGCCTCTTCAACACACCAAGGAAATGCATCCTTCAATGTCTCAAAGGTTTGCGCTTCGATCCCGTGCTCCACTGCAAAATTGAAGGCACGCCTGCGACATGTTCCAATCGCAGCAATCGCTTTGACACTATTTAAGTAAGGTGCTAATTCATTAAAGTCCTGTCCACGCTCCATACCACCTAAGATCAAGACAATGGGCTCTGAAAATGATGACAAAGCGATCTGTGTACACTTGATGTTCGTTGCTTCCGTATCATTATAGTACTTGACCCCATCAATCGTTGCCACAAGTTCCAAGCGATGTTCGACCCCACGAAATGTAGAGAGTACTTTCTCGATATTTTCGTTACTCACCTGCATCTCTTTGGCAACCATCACCGCCGCCATGCAGTTCTCTAAATTGTGTTTGCCACGTAATAATATTCTGTCACAATCCATGACCTTTTCATCATAGTAATAGATCGCATTGTCTTTCAAGTAACAACCGTTGATTTCATTCGCGCTTGAAAAATAACGAATCGTCGATGCAATATGCTTCGTCTCTTCTATCACATCTTGATTTTCAATGTTTAAAATAGCGATATCCTCACGCGTCTGATTTTGAAATAACTTTGCCTTCACCTTCTTATAAGCTTCATAGCTATGGAAAAAGTCGATATGTGCTTCACTCAAATTTGTCATAACTGCAATATGTGGGCGATAGGTCACTAAATTTTCTAACTGCTGGCAAGAAACTTCCATCACCAAAACATCGTTACTTTGAATTTTCCCTAGAACGCTCGAAAGGGGATACCCAATGTTTCCAGCAAGGTAAGTAGGATAGGACGTTTTCAGCAACTCGTATATAAGGGATGTCGTCGTTGTTTTCCCATTCGTTCCCGTAACGGCAATAATCGTCACATCGTGAGGAAGTAGCTGGTAAGCCATTTCTACTTCATTGATAACGGGAATCCCTAACTCTCGTGCTTTTAACACATATTTATGATCAATTGGCACGCCAGGGTTTTTAATTAAGTAGTCGAAACTCTCATCTAAAAGATCATCTGGATGACTTCCAAAAACAAAGGTCACGCCTAGTTGTTCTAACTCTTTGATCTCAGCATCCTCATGTGCTTCTTGCGGTTTCACATCGTTCACCAGCACTTCGTTCCCACGTTCGATCAATACTCGTGCTGCTTCTTTTCCACTTCGTGCAAAGCCTAGAATGAAAATCTTTTTCTTTTCGAACATTTTTGCCACCTCTTAACCTATTATACTATAAAAGAGTTGCCTTCAAAACAATTTATGGCTTCTTTCTAAGACGTGAACGTGTTATAATGAGGCTAAAGAATGGAGGGATTGTATGCATATCATCGAAATCAATGAAACACAGTTTGAAACATATGCACAAACCCACCGTTATCGGAATTACTATCAATCTGCTGCCTATGGACGAACAATGGCAGAAATTGGAATCAAAACACAATATTTAGGTGTTATCAATGATGCGGGAAACCTCATTGGTGCCGCACTTCTCTTAGTACAATCCACCTTCATGGGTCAAAAATATGGTTATATCCCAAGAGGACCACTGTTTTCTTATGAGGATAAATCACAGGTGATGGAACTTGCGGAGAAGCTTAAGAAAACACTTGGTAAGCAAGGTTATTTCTATCTGAAGATTGATCCTTATATTCCAATGTCTATCCGTGACCGCAAAGGAAAAATCTTAAACGGAAATAAAAAAATCAACGACATCATTCAAAATTTGAAAGAGGCCGGCTTCAACTACTGTGGTCCAACGAAGTTTTTTGAAAACGAAAAGGCACGCTGGGAAGCAATCACGCGTCTTACAAAGTCATCCAATATCTTATACCAAAAACTAGAAAAACAAACACGAAACAAAATCCAGAAAGCCAAGAAATGTGGAGTTGAAATATTCCAAAATCCAACCAATGATGTAGGTCAACTATTTCCTCTCATTAAAAATAAACATTCTAGACCATTAGAATATTATACCGCCATGTGGCGTAATTTTGGAAAAGACAACAACTTTGAAGTGTACTATGCTCGTCTCAACACGGAAAAATATGTCGTTAATAGCAAAGCACTCTATGAAAAAGAAGTACAAAATAATGATCGGCTAGCACAGAGTATGCAAAACCCAAAACTAAGGGGAACGGACGCAAGAAAACTGATCAATCAAAAGATGGAATCAGATAAGCTCGTTCACAGTTATAAGAAAGATCTTGTCCTTGCAACCCGTTTATTAAAAGAACACCCACAAGGAATCATCATCGGTGGAGGAGCCTTCATCAAATACGATCAAGCGATCTATCTACTAATCGAGGGATTCCACCCTTTCTACAAAGATATGAACCCAAACTATCTATTAAAATGGCATGTCATGGATAAATATAATCAGTTAGGATATAAGTATATGAATCTAAATGCCATCACAGGAGAATTTGAATTGCCACATAAATATGCCGGACTAAATGAGATGAAATTAGGATTCCATGCTGTGGCTACTGAATACATTGGCGAATTTCATCTCATCATCAACAGCTTCACTTTCGGCCTATATAAGAATACAAGTGCCTATCGAAAGGATCGTTAAGTTTTAAGGCACTTTTCTTTTGGCCAAAGAAAAAACCGATCACTCGGTTTTTACTTCTACTGAATCACTTCAGAGACAACTCCGGCACCAACCGTACGTCCACCCTCACGGATAGAGAACTGTGTACCTTTTTCAATAGCGATTGGGTGAATTAACTCAACCTCCATTGCAACGTTATCTCCAGGCATTACCATTTCTACTCCTTCAGGTAAGTTGATAACACCAGTT
>CAZJUW010000021.1:0-8623 GCA_964549325.1 uncultured Muribaculaceae bacterium | reverse complement strand
TTAACATTGACATTAGACATAGACATCTTTGATTGTGCTTGTTTTTTGCTTGTTTGTTTGCTTGTTTTTTCGCTTGTTTTTTCGTTTGTTTTTAGCTTGTTTTTAGCTTGTTTTTTTGCATTTTGATTTCCTCCCGGTGCTCCACCCTTAGAACCATTTTGTGATCGAGCTTTACTTTTGTTTATTGGCCTTTTAAGATTTTCCCAAATAGCGATTTCTTCATCGCTTAAGTTTTCAGGTTCAATATCTTCAAACACGTATTGCAAAATTTTAAATGTTAAGCAATCCTTTTCCTTTGGAAGCAACTTAAGAAGTCTGTAGTACGTGTCATAAACTTGAAAGTTTTTTATTTCATTCATAATAACCTCCAATTTGACATCCAAGCTTTTTTGTTGTATACTTTAGTTGCTTTTTTAAGCAAAGGACTTAATTGCGTGGTTGTGCTTAAGTCTTTTTTTGTGTCATCTTTCATAAATCCCTCCTAAATTCCAAACAATAGAATTGTTGCTATACTGATAGCTAATACAATGAATAATTTTTTGTAAGGCTCAATCAGTTCTTTCTCATCTTCGTCAAAAAAGATTTTTTCTAGTTTACTCACTTAAATCACCCTCTTTCGTTAGCATAATTTTTTGAATCTTCAATTCTTTTTTTACTAAATGAGTTGGTATCAAAACATCTCTACCGCTTTCAGGAATGTAATAATTCTTTTCTTTAGCTATTTCTTGTAAATGTTTCATAACTCTTTCAGCATATCTTCTACCCTGTCCTAATAGAATTGATAATTCAGTAATATTTAAGTAAGGCTTTTCCATATATTCACCTCTTTTTCGTTAGTCTTATGTTTATTTTTTTTTGCTGTTGGAATCACTAAAGTATTTACCTAAAACCCAAAATAAAGCTATTAGTGTAAGACAAATAATAAGTGTTATTTGTACTCCTGTCCTCATCTTTCATCACCCGCTTTCTTTATTTTCTTTTTTGCCCTTTCCGTTTTATAATGTTTTTGGAAAGGGGGGATTATTTTGGCAAAGCAACGGCATACTGGGACAAAAGCAGGAAAAGCAGCGTCTAAAGTTTTACGAGATGGTCACACATCTAAAGCTTCTAAGACTGCAGCAGCGTCTGCTCTATCACAGCGTGCACCTAAAAAGAAATAATTCTTTTCAAGCCTCTTCGGCTTGTTTTTCTTTATACATTTCTAGCCAAAATACAAGTTCGTTCGCTTTTACTATCATCATTGTTTTTTCCGTGCTATCTGGAAGATCTTCTAAATCTGCTGATAGATCTGCTAAATAATCTGTAAGTTCATCAATTTGTTTCATACTTTCATCTCCTATCCTGTTTCTTATTATTCCTATAATAGTAGCCTTAATAACAACATTGCTAACAATATACCTATCATCATATCAACAGAATAGACAAGTAATCGAAAGCCAATGTAATTATCAAAGTGATAATTAAACCAATCCATGAGACAATATTTTTTTATGGTCACTTTTTTATTTGTTTTCAACTTATCGCCTACTTTCTTATATTTGATTTTCAAATATTTTTTTGATATACTTTAATTGCCATTTATTGGCTGGAAAGGTGTTGATGCTATATCAAGTGTTTAATATCTTTCTCCCTGGCTAATTGCTGAGACGTTTCGCAACCTATGGGGAACTATTTCTTTTAGAGAAATAGCAGAGAAAGACAACTCCTATATTGTGAACAATTACAGCTAAGTGCTTTCAACGCTTAGTGCTGAGTGGATAGCAATCATTTGATATTCTTTAACCGGTTATGATTGTTGGACATAAAATGTAGTAATTGAATTAGTATCTTAAAACTCGCTATATCTTGTTTTGAAAGAACATCTTATAGTTGTTAAAAAGGACTAAATGACGATTCGTTGTTATATAGTTCTTTTATTTTGTTTAAATTTATATCGAATTTAATTGCTATAAGTAATAATTCGTCTGCTGTAAGTTTCCTTTTGCCATTTAAAGCCAGGCTTAACTTATATTGAGTAATACCTGTTCTATGTTCTACTTCTTTTTGTGTAATCTCATGTTTCTTAAAGTAATCTTTTAAATATTTGGTTATCATATTTTTTTCTAATACTCACCTACTTTCTTATTTTTGAAATATCAATTCACCATTTTGGTGAGATGTTGGTAAAAAAATATCCTCAACTTTCAAATTAAAATAATCTGCAATTCTAAACATTTCATCGCCATTAAACTTAGACTTTCCTCGCTCTTTAAAGCTAAATTGTTTAGGCGTTATGTTTAATAGATCAGCTAATTTTTTTTGAGAAATATTTTTTTGCTTTCTTAATATTATCAATTTTTCTTGCATTTTTTCACTTCCTTTCCTATTGACAAAATCATCGTATCACCATTTCGGTGAAACGTCAACACTTTTTTTGCCGAATTTTAACTTTTTCTTCCATTTTGGTGAATTGTGTGATATCATATTCAATGAAAGGAGTTTTTATATGGACGTAAATAAGTACATAGGTAATAAAATTCGCGAATTTCGTGAAAAAAGAAATTTAACGCAAGAAGAAATTGCTGAATATTTAAACACTACTGCGCAAGCTGTATCCAGATATGAGATTGGCGATAGAAAAACTAATCAAGATATTTTATTTAAATTGGCCGAATATTTTAAAGTTTCAATAAATGATTTTTTTCCGCCATTAAATTTTGACAATGCAACTCCGATAAAAACTCGCACTGTCGAAACAGTTACTATCCCAGTCTTGGGAGTTATAAAAGCAGGGATACCGATCGAAGCCCAAGAAGAAATAGTTGATTATATAGATATACCTAAAGATTGGCTTCGTGGTGGGAAAAAGTTCTATGGGCTTAAAATTAGTGGCGATAGTATGTTCCCAAAATACCAGCAGGACGACATAGTAGTTTTCGAGCAAGATGTAGATATGATTGACGCAAACCACAAAGATTGTGCGGTCATGGTAAACGGTTTTGATGCCACTTTCAAAAACGTTAGTCTAAATCAGGCAGGAATAACACTAATACCACTAAACATCAACAATAGTGACGGTTATCAACCTACATTCTACGACGCAGAGCAGATCAAAGAGTTGCCCGTTAGAATCGTAGGAATTGCCAGAGAAAAAAGAACTAGGCTATAACACGTAAAGGTGTTAATAAAACAAAAAAATAACAATTAACAAAAAAGAAAGAGAGATGTTAATATGAAATGTCCTAAATGTGGCAGCGATAATGTATCAATCCAAATAGTAAACAAAGTTGAATTAGTAAGTAAACATCACGGGATATTATGGTGGATAACCATTGGTTGGTTATGGGTACTTTTTAAATGGTTTTTATTTACTTTGCCTGCTCTTATATTTAAAATTTTTGGAATTGGCAAGAAATATAAAACCAAAAATATTGAAATTAAAAAAGCTGTATGTCAAAGCTGTGGAAATTGCTGGAACGCATAAAAAAAAGACTCATAGAGGTGCAACTCTACGAGCCAAATGAAAACCCACAAGACTAACGAAATCTTAAACAAAAATAACCGAGGCTATAATTGTAAATGAGTTTCCTTTTACATTATAGCACGGATTTAAAAATTAAACAATAAAGGAAGTGCTAAAAATGTCCGTATTTAAAGATAAAGAAAAGACTAAAGATGGTAGGCAATGGAGATTCAAAGTTTACTATCATAATACTGAGAGTAAGCTAGTTCCCTATACATCCAAAAGATACTTACTAGAAAAAGAAGCAAAAGCGGAAGAAAGAGTGTTTTTAATGAATAGAGACGCTCCAATAAAGAAAAGGTTTGAAATAGTAGCTAACGACTATTTTAATGACGCAAAACTAAGAATTAGAGAATCAACATATCTTACATACAAATCACAATATAACAATAAAATTAAAGAATATTTTAAAGATAAATATATTGATGAAATAACCGTAATGGATATAGAAAATTGGAAAGACACTCTAATAAAAAAGAAAATAAAAATATCCTCTTGCAATCAATATTATATTATCTTCAAAGAAATATTTAGTTTTGCTAATAGAAAATATGAATTAAATTATAATCCTGTTGAACTTTCCGGAAGATTCAAAAGAAAAAATGATGAAGTAATTGAAAACAAAAATAAATTAAGATATATTACTTATGAAGAATATAATAAATTTATAAGTGTTATTGATGACTCGCTATGGCATTGTTTTTTTACTACTCTATATTTTACTGGTATGAGGAAAGGTGAAATATTGGCTTTACGATGGAATGATGTAGATTTTGATAGAAATATACTTATTATAAACAAAAACATCTCGTTTAGCACGGAAGCAGGTAAATATAAGATAACAGCAACAAAAACAGGTGTTAATAGAGAAATAACTATGTCGAACATTTTAATTCAAGAATTAAAAAAATATCATAACATCGTAAAAGAATATGAAGATTATACTGATGAATGGTTTGTGTTCGGTAATGGTGATGTTTTGCCTGATCATCAAGTACGTAGACATAAAGATTACTATTTTAAATTAGCCGGCATGGAAGATAGAACTATTACTATTCACGAATTTAGACATTCACACGTAAGTTTATGCGTTAATGAATACCTTAAATCAGGGCAAACTGATTCAACAAAATTCTTTATTATGATGTCGCAAAGAATGGGGCACGGATTAAGAGTAATGCAAGAAGTGTATATGCACCTCTTTCCAACAGTCCAAGATAAAATAGTCGATTTATTAAATAATTTATAAAATATTAGTACCTAAAATAGTACCTAAAAATTGAAAAAGTCCATAAATAAAGAAAAAAAAACATATTTAGTTTTATAGCACAAAATGATGCAATTAACAATCAATTTGATGCATGTAATATTTCAAGATGAAACATATGTGTTATATCATTAGGTCTTTCTTCACTGATTAACTAAATCTTTCATACTTTGGCAACTTCTTCATTAGCGAAATACTTTACTTTCTCAATTGGCTAATTCTAAGGTTTTATAAAAAAATGGAGGCTATCACGCCGTTTTGTACGCCTGATAGCCTCCATCGATGTTGATGACTTTGTAACCTAATTTTGAAAGTTCAGTACAAACTTTTTTACTTCGCATACCATATTCACAATAAAGATAGTAGGTAGTATTCTTATCAATATAGTTTTCTGGCATCATCAGTAAAAAGTTCTGCGGAATATTTTTGGCATTTGGAATATGATCTAGTAGATATTGATACTTATCACGAATGTCAATCACTTGTAAGGGGTGCATCATGATGCGCTGTTTTAGTTCAAGCGCCGAAATAGAGTCGTACATAAATCCACCTCTAGTGTAGTATATGAGATGACTGCCTCAATCGTGAAAAAAATCCATTCATCACTGTAAGATGAATGGATCTGTAGATGAACCTGTTCCACTTTTTATTCTCGTCGTTTTGGCATCCATAAAGATGATTGGCTTCAAGTTCATTCTAGTAGAAGCGACATTCGCTTCCATAATCCCACCAGAAGTTAAGGCAAATACTTCAGAGTTACTTCCAGGAACTTTTGTCATCGTCCACCAGTCGGTATCTCCTTGATATAAATAATTATAGTTTTGGCACGCACGATCACTTCCAGAATGACAATTACTATCTAGACTAGCATTGATATAGTCATACATTGGTAAGAACCCTATGACTTGATTTGGAACAGTACTATTACATTCTATTCCGCCATCGTTGGTCGTATCTGTAAGGGATCTTGAACCATCACAGAGAAGATAAGGAATGAAAAGATTTTTATCAGAATCTTGAAACAAACGCTTACTTGCCTGATAACTAGATCCATCATAAAGTTCCTCTAGTGTTTCTTTTACTCTACTTAAATTATAATCATTGTAACCATAATTTTTCTTATAATCGACGTTATAACGATTGTCCCACGCAGCCGTCTCTACTACTTCCTGGGTGATTAAGGTCATTACGTTATTTCCATCCACTTTCACAATTTGCCAATATTTACCATTTATCAATACATAGTTATCTACATTCTCTCCACGATAAACATAGCTATTATTCATGGCATAAATCCCATTCCCACTGGAAACAACATTCATAGCCATATAATCGGAAATATTCTGTGTTTGATAAGTATTGCCACAATCTAGTTTTGCTCCATAAGAATACTTCTCACCATGTTTAATGACCATTCCTTCTCCAGTGCATGTAACTCCTTTGGGAACTAATTTAGATAGTTCCTTCATCTGTTCTTTTTGTACTAACGTTTCCACGGAAACAGTCGCCTGCGTAAAATCAGTTGCAGGAAGTAATGTTTTATCCGCTTCGAAGTAACTAATGGTTGCATTTTTGATCGTATCCTCAATATCAGCATAAGAGTTTTCCTTCCGGTTCATCAAGCGGAAGATCAAACTGAGCAAGAATAGAACCACAATTACAGCTCCTATTACAATGAAACAAAGTTTTAGCTTTTTCTTTACATCTTCATCTAAATTCTTAAAAAAACTCATATCAATATTCCTTTCTACTCCTCATCATCATCGAAGAAATCATCGAAGAATTTATCCTCATCTTCCTCATCGCTAAAGAATGGATTTTCCACAGTGTTTGTGGAAACTTTTGTTTCTTCTTCCTTCGCATCTTCTTTCAACTTTGGAGTTTGATCTTTGCTCTCTTCGATCGTAGCCTCTGGAACTTCCTTTTCTTCTTCCTTTGATGTTTGCTCTTCTTCTATCTTCTGTTCCTTTCCATCCTCGTTCTCTTCTGCTTCTAAAGCGGCGATCTTAGCATCAATCTTCTTCACTAAAGCATCTACATCAAAATTGAAATCTTTCTTTGGCTGTGGTAAAGGTTCTGGTTTTGGCGTTTCCTTTGGAGTAGGATCTTCCTTAGGCGTTGCTGCGAAGAAGTCACTTGCCGGTATCATACCAGGCATTCCCATCGGAGATATATTTTGATTGCCCGCAGGCATTGAAGACATAAACGGATTGGCCTGGAATGGATTTCCTTGCCCCATCGAAGGTGGTAGTCCTGCACCACCGATGGGAGGAACCCCACCATTTTGTTCCATCATAGAGAAAAGTTTCTTGCGCTTTTCTTCTTTGACAAATTCACAAATATCAAAGGTCTTTACGGTTTGTTTTTCCCGATGTGGATAACTTGCAGTTGGATACTTTTTTCCCCAATTGATCTTATAATCTGGAGTAAACTTCGTCTTGTATGGGTTCATACGTAAGCGCATGATGATCGCTTCATTTTCCTTCATACGTTGTAAGTCACTTACTGTAACCAGTGGCGTCGAAGCAGTCTTATCATCTTTCTTTGATTTTACTTCTCCACACATTTTGGAAATTTCTTCCAAAGCCTTCAGCTCGGTCGTGACTAAATAAATTAAGTTCGCACAGTTACCACGCAACGTTTCAGCATTTTCTTTGCCATAGACTTCATCTAACTGAGCAAAGTTTTGAATGATCATCGTAAAACGAATCTGTCTTGAACGTGCTGCCGTAATCATCGTTGTAACATCTTTTAAGGGTGGCATGTTGGCAAACTCATCCAATAAGAAGTTCGTTCTTATTGGAAGTTTCCCCTCATGACGTTGGGCAACCCCAATCAACGTTTCATAAATCTGCTTAATTAAAATGGTAGCTAATGAGTGATACGTCTTCTTTTCATCTTGAATGACGATGAACAAGGCCGTCGGCTGTTCACCAATCGTCTCCAGATTGATATCACTATGAGATAACATTTCACTCAAATTTTCACGAGAAGCAAATAACTTGATCTTCTGTTTGAAAACAGATAAAATCGATCCTTTGGTTTCGCTGGGAGCCATCAACGTACTAGAAGCATTGATATAAGCTGCTCCACCTGGATCTTTGGTATTAAAATATTCTTTAATGTAGGTAGAACCACCAAATTTTTCTTCTCCAACCGTCGACATGACACTGATACTATTGATGTTA
The DNA here is from genome assembly GCA_964549325.1 of uncultured Muribaculaceae bacterium. GTDB lineage: Bacteria > Bacillota_I > Bacilli_A > RF39 > UBA660 > CARZYU01. The sequence continues at coordinate 666 of CAZJUW010000021.1, read as the reverse complement.
ATTTCTTCTTCTTTGGCATCTTCAAAGAGGCCTAAAGCAAGTCCGGAAAAGTAATCGGCAGATGTCTTCTCCCAGAATGGATCAGCATTCTTATTATTTTCATCATATAGAATATTCAAAGCTAAATCATCCAGTAACTCAATGGCCTTATCTTGCTGCCCCGATCGATAACATTGATATGGAAGTGCCATCGGGTTCCAAGCATTTCCCTCTTGAGGATCACGGAAATTTAAAAGTAAGATCTGATAGCCTTTTTCACGTAACATTTCCGAAGTTTTCTCATAGATCTCACCTTTAGGATCAGTAATAACCATCGATTCGCCCTTTTTTGCTAGAATCTTCACTGTCGGTAAAATAATGTCTTGGGTTTTGCCAGAACCTGTGGCACCAATGACTAAAGTATGAGATTCTCCATTGTCCACCCACACGGTATCTCCTTTATACATAATAGGAATTCCTGCTGACGTAACTTTGTCATCTGTCGTGAGAATTGACTCTACGTTCTTCATCTCTTGAATTTCTTTCTCTTTGGCCCAACGACTGTATCCTTTATCTTTCTTCTGTGTAGAGAGCCCAATTCCCTTCTCCATATCAAAGAAATAATCTTTGACACTTAAGAAAATTCCTCCCAGTGCCAAAAGATAAAAAAGTAAAGTCGCAGCAATA
>CAZJUW010000020.1:0-8630 GCA_964549325.1 uncultured Muribaculaceae bacterium | reverse complement strand
ATAATCATCACTATCGACAAAAAGAAGATACTCTCCTTTGGCCCTTTTAATTCCATCATTTCTGGCATCTGACAATCCCCCATTTTGTTTATGAAAGATGTGAAAGCGTTGATCTTTCGCAATTACTTTGGAAGCCACAGCAATCGACTGATCCTTCGTTCCATCATCGACAATGATGACCTCAAAATTTTGGTAAGTCTGATTTTTGATGCTTTGAATACATTTCTCAATATAATCTTCTACTTGGTAAACTGGTACGATAACACTAAAACGCACACTAACACTCCTTTCAGAAGGTCATTCTCCCTCGATCAATCCTTTTATCTTCTCAAGAATCTCTTGATTGAATTTCTTAGGATCAAAGGAAGTTAATTTGGGGTAGCCCTTTTCAATCATCTGCTTCATCGCCTCATAGATCTCATTCACATCTTTTTGAGTAACGATTCCATAATGATCTGGAATCTGTTCTAAAGCATCGGAAACATCTGTTGTAATGATCGGCTTTCCTAGCACAAATGCTTCGACGAAGACCACAGGATATCCTTCATAATCGGAACTTAAAATGATCGCATCACTGATTCTATAATAAGGATAAGGGTTCTTCTTTCTACCTAAGAATATCAATTGCTTTTCTAGATGATACTTCTTTACCAGGCCTTTGTATTCTTCTGTTTGTGGTCCGTCCCCTACCAATAAAATACGAAAGGAAAATCCCTCTTCTTTTAGTTTCCGTGCAGCCTCAATAATCCTTGTAAGTCGTTTTTGCCGTTCTTCTTGTCTTCCTACATTTAAGAAGGTATAAACGCTGCTCTTCTTTTCTTGAATCTTCTCTTGCGAAAGATGGCGAATTCGATCGTAATTGATCAAATTATTACAATACAATGCCTTAGCACTCAGTTCCTGATAGATCCCACTGAAATGATCCCTGGCCTTCTTGGATACAAAGACGATATGTCGAAACTTTTCCACCTGAAGATGAGAGAAAAACTCTTTCATCTTTTCTACATCATCATAATAGAAGGCTAAATAGTCTACATGTACCCATAACGCATTATTCTCTGAAGCAGACCTAGCTACAAAAGACCCCATTCTCGAAGAGGTTGCAAACGATGCGGCAAAGTCATATTTATGGTGATGCTTCCAGCTGAATTTCCACCTTTTCAAAAGGTTCATTCCTTTCCGAAAGATAACATTCCCTGTTTCTTTTGGGGTATACTCAATTACTTGGATTCGTTCATCTAAGTCTTCTAGGAATACACCTCTTTTGTGTTCCAACACCAAAGTAATCTCATATTGTTCTACTAAATGATTGAGAAGTGTAAGTAGCGCCGTTTCGATTCCACCAACATTAAGATCGTAAGCTGAAAATAATATTTTCTTCATAGATTTCTCCCATACTCTTACTAAAAGTATAACACACCACGTTCGTTTATCCTAGAAATTACCATAGAAAAAAAGAGAAACCATAACGCTATGAATTTCCCTTTTGCCAAAAAACTTCTGGCACTAACATCCTATTCTAAGTAAAGAAAAATATGACAGTGACAAATGATGTCAAAGGATTTCGTCTTTCCGTTTTGCTTTTCCTTTCTTTATTATATAATAGAAATAGAATAAGGAGGCATGACGGCGATGAAAAAAGAAAAACAAGGACCACTACAGAAGAAAGAGACACCCTTTCTTTCAATCGTGTTATCCATAGCACTACTAGGTGTCATCGCTTATTTTATCTATACTCTGATCGCAAGTCGAAATGAAGCTGATCAATTACAATCCATTCTATCTGTTGGCCTGATCACGATCTTCGCCATTTTGTTTACCTTTACGGCGATGACAGCCAATCGAAAAGGAAAACTTTACGCCCTCTTTGCTTCGATCATCTTACTGTTATATAGTGGTCTACAACTACTCAATCAGTTAGGAATATTCAGTCTCCCACAAAAGGCAGTCGTAGAAGACTTCACCAATCAGATTTTTACAGAAGCAGTCGAATGGGCTACAGAACATCATATCACGCTGAACGAAACTTATGAATATAGCGATCTCATCGAAGAATATCATGTCATCTACCAAAGTGTTGCTCCTAACACGTTAGTCCGGGATATCGCAAGTTTAGATATCATCATTTCGAATGGCGCAGATCCGGAAAAAGAAGTCACGGTTCCCAACATGATCGGTTGGACAGCAGACGAAGTCTTGAAATTCATCGAGGAAAACTTCCTATCGAATGTCGAAGTCGAATTCGTCATTTCAGATAAGACGAAAGATACGGTAATCGAACAAGAAGGAAGCGGTGTGATGAAACGAAACGCATCGATTAAACTCACCTTCTCGATTGGACAAGAAGAAGACATCAAAGAGTTCCAAATGGCTGATCTCATCGATAAAACAAAATTTGAAGCAACTTTCTATTTAAAACAACATGGTGTTGTAAATTATGAAACGCCAGAAGATTATGGCAAGATCAAACGAGGCAATGTCCTGAAACAGAACATTGCCGAAGGTAAGACCGTTAAACCAAAAGAAGATCAAGTGATCATAACGATTTCTAAAGGAGAGAAGATCGAAGTCCCTGATCTTACGAAGATGACGGTAAAGGAAATCACAGCCTGGGTCACAGAACATCGCTTGAAGATCAATTTCAAAGAACAATATGATGACTCCGTCAAGGAAGGAATGGTGATCAAGGCCAATCATCAAAAGGGAGACATCATCGAAGAGGGCGAAACTATCGAAGTGACGATTTCCAAAGGACCACTCACCATGCCTAGCAACCTATCCTTAAATGAGTTCAAAGCATGGGCGGAAAAGTATGGCATCCAATACATTGAAAATTACGAATTTAACGATGAAGTAGCACAGGGAGAAGTGATTCACTGGTCACATAGTGCAGGTCAGACGATCAAAAATGGTGAGACAGTCACAATTCTGATATCCCAAGGAACAGCAGTCATCATTCCCGATTTTGATGGCATGACGAAAAGTGCTATCACGAAGAAATGTAACAGTTTAGAAATCACTTGTACGTTCCAATATCGTTACAGTAATTCGGTCGCAGAAGGACTGGCCATAGATCAATCCAAAGAAGCAGGAAGTAAAGTCGAAAAAGGAACCTCTATTGATATTACGCTATCGAATGGGAAACGTCCAAGTAGCTCATCTGGTGATAGTGGTAGCACCTCCTCAAGTGATAGTGGAGGAAATTCTAATAACGAATCATCTACAACTAGTTGTGATCGAAGTCAAACAATTACTGTCTATTTAGATGCCGCCCAAACAGGTGAACTTACGAAACAGTTGATTCAAAATCGTTATCCAACGATCAAATGGAATTTCAACATGGTAGACGCTTGTAGTAATGGATCGATCGCCAGTGGAACGATCTGTAATGCACCAAGTATCGATGGAACAGCCTTGAACTACTGTGACACCTACACTCTGACGATCGTAAAATAAAGGCATTTTAAAAGGTTAACAAGAGATTTGCTAACCTTTTTTATTGGTTTTTTAGGAAGTTCAATTTGCGTTCTCAACTTTCATCTCGATCCTGCTTCCCTTTTGATAATTGATTTCAAACGTGTATTTCTTTCCATCGATCGTCGCTTGGACATTCGCTAAAGAACGGTTCAGCTTTTCTGTAAATTCAGCGATATCTGTAATATTGGAAGTCGTCGTAATGTAGATTACATACTCTCCCACTGGGATATTGCTGATATCTAAGGTTTGTTCATACCATGCTCTTTTCTTTCCTAACGCATCATCGACAGGGAGGGTCACCGTATACAACTCATCCGTATTGCTTCCTAAGGAATAACGATAAACCTTACTATAATCATTCTTATTTTCGAAGATAATCTCTCGCGTTACTTGTTGATTCTCACTAAGATCCGCTCCATAAGAATAGGATACTCCTCTTAAATGAAGTTTATTATCTTCCGTAAACTCAAAGGTGCGATAGGTATCATATTGGTTGTAAATATAAGAAGCGGTCTTGTTGGCAAGGGATTGTTTTCTTATCACCAACTCGACAGGACCAGTTTTATCGTTGAAGTTATTTCGCGTGATCACTTCTTTGTCGCCACTAAAACCTGTGAGCTGTGTCTTATAGAGTTTATTACTGACGATCGAACGTGATTGATAATCTTCCCCAACTGCTAAGATCGTCATCTTGTAATCGCCCTCTTCCAAGGCTGTAAGATCGATCTTCAGTTTAAACCAAGCATAGGTATAATCATGTTGATCGACGCCATAAATTGGTCTTGGCATTTCACTTTGATCAGTAATCCGCGTCGCCTGTTGCGTCGTCTCTTCCCCCGTCTCCAAGTTTTGGAAAATTACCGTATAAGTGATCTCTTCCGTTAAGGTATTATCGATTCCATTGATCGTCTGATAACCTTTCAATTGTAGTTCTCCATCTACTTCCGTTAGGGAATCAAAATAGAATAATCCTTCTACTTCTTGAATCTGTTTTTCAATTACTTCAACTTGGATCGTCTTCGTTACCGTATGACCATAACTATCCATCACCTGATATGTCACAGAATAACATCCCAACTGATCTAGTTTCACATCGTTATAGATCACTTGAATATTCGTGATGATGCCATCCTCTTCATCCGTCGCCGTAACAACGGCTTGAGGATCAAAAGAACTGTTGATCGTCACTTTCTGATCTTGGACGGTAATCACTGGTTCTTGATCCGCAATGACGTAGATTTTAACCGTCTTAACTGTCATCGTTCCTTGTGTATCCGTTACTGTATAAGTCGCTTCATAGGTGCCTACTTGATCAATCACAAGGTTCGTCGTCACCTGGATTTGTGAAGTTAAATCTCCATCTTCAGGATCACTTGCCTTGACACCATCGAGCAAATTATATTGGCTCTTCTCGACTAGGGTGAGATCTTCAGCCGTAATGATAGGTGCTTCATTAGCCAAAGACGTTCCCTGATAGAAGATTACTCGCGTATCGCCATCATCCGCTAGAACCCAGCCTAAGACATTATCCCCCGTCAAGCTTGTCTGCGTCTGATACCAGACTCTGCCACTCGCATCCGTCGTTTGATTTAGAATCGGAATATAAGTATCATCATACAATCTTCCGACCTTTGCTGAAGATTCACTGGCACTTGCTCGCACATCCGTGTAGTATCCCGCCGGATCGACAATATCTCTACCGTAGTTTCCGCCGACTAGTTGAATCTTTGAAGCAGGAACCCAATCTTCTTGGTCATAATTATAATCTGACGTTACTAAATAAGATACGATGTTCCCCGAAGCATCTTTGGCTACAGCATAGACCATGACATAACGACCAGCCACTACGGAAGCATCCTTTTTTGTCTGTAAGGAAGAATCATAATAGTAATCCGTATCTTTCGTGATCTTTCCTACGATCGGATCTTCTCTTGGGGTAGAACTACTTTCCGTATAGAATTCATAAGTGTAAGAAGTATCTTGGTATTGATACGTTTCAGTTGGTGCCTGATAGCCATTTTTACCAGTGTTGATCTTCTTGATATATTGACTAGAAACGTAGACATAACTACTTGTCCACTCGAAGTTAGGGCAATTGTAACGATCACTACAGGTGATTTCATTTTTATTTGCATCGAGATTCATATCACTGACAACTTGGTACCAGACTTGGCCATTGGCATCTTTTTCTTCCCCAATGATGATGACAGGAATATCCGCAACGCGATATTGATAAAGCGAACGGTACTGTGTTCCAGGTCCACTTCTTACATTGACGCCTCCTGTAGTCGTGACGCCAAGTTGATAATAGTCGTAATCTTGATAACCACCACTGGCATCAAAAGCATTATAAACCGCTGCGGCCTTCTCACTCCAAAATGGATCAGAAGCGTACTTGATGTTCATACCAATTCCTTTATGGCCAAGATTCGATCCATAATAACGACTATCATTCGGATCGGAGTAACCATAGGTAATGAATACAGATGCGAACGCATAGACACTCTCTTCATAACGAGCAAAGAAGGTCGACTGGGACGTATCACTATCGTAAGCGTTCATTCCAAACCCATTTCGCTTCCACATCACCATGGAACTTTTTCCATTTCCAGTCTCATTGCGACTGATGCCATACATGATCAAGGCATTCGCCCCATATTGTTCTTGGGCATTGGTAAAGAAAAGTCCTTTCCCGTAAAGCATAGAAGCATTCCAAGGAACGGTTGACGCGGCCCCATAAGCAAGCATCGTCTGTCCCGTCACGTCGCGAATATATTGATCAATTTGCGTTCCGGAATAAGTACTTTTCGCATGACTTGGTAAATAAAGATAATAATTATAATATGGATCAGTACTATTCACAGCTCGACTACTAGTTTCCTCTTTATAATCTTGTAACATGCTCTTACGATCACGATAGAAGTACTTGCCATCGTAACTATAGTAGATGCCGTCCGTTAGCTGGCTAGGCTTTGGACCAATCGTGCGACATCCAGCCGAAGTGGTTCCATTGACATTCGCCGTGTAACAGTGAGTAATGCGATTCCCATCACTAGAGACTTCATAATAGGAACTCGATTGTACCCAAGCAAGAGGTACAATTTGATAATCTGTCGTCTGATAACCAGTAAAGTTCGTATGATAATTGATATATCCATCATAACCTGCGACTTTTAAGTGCGCCATACGATGATTTTCAGGATCATTTGTCCACGTCACGCTGATGAGTGCTCCATCCGTTCCACCATACGTCGCCTTATTGTTCATGTAATTATTCTTTGAAGTCGTGGTTCCATCATCAGGATAATAATAAGTAAGCCCACTTTCTTGATTGGTGACGGATAGATCTAAAAGTGCATACTTTGCATTGACTAAATAGGTCACTCCACCCGTTCTTTGAAATAAAATCGCATTGTCAGATCCACTATTCATAGCTTGATAAGCAGCGTTGTAGTCGCTATAACAAGCTAGCTTGGTCGCAGTCCCATTCGCTTCGGCAAGAGCCACCTCAAACATCTCATCGCCACATTCATTACGACTCTCAATTTCTTCATAAGATAAGGCGTTGACAGAAAGAGGCAAGAAAAAGCAGGCACAAAGCCAAACGCAACACCAAAGTTTCTTTCGTTTCATCTTCTTCACCTCGTTTTCGACATTTTTCTGATTTTATTATAGCAAAAATCGTTTTCCCCGACCAGTTTCTCGCCCATTTCTTTGTCCAGTTGACAATGCTAGAAAGCAAAGAAAGGCAAAAAGTTTCCTTTCGGACACTCTTTACAGTTCAAACATAGGCTGGGATTGTAAAGATCCAAATTTTTGGATATAATGAATAATAACAGGAGGACATATGAAAGAAGAAAATAAGAATACCAAAAAAACACATTCATCGAAAGGATTGCGAATCGTTACGACAATACTTTTCATCATCGAAATCATCTTAAGTGCCCTTTCGATTTACTATATCCTATTATTAAATAATGTTGAAGATGGGATTCGCTATATGGCCATCGGCGTCTTTGTATTACTAGATATCATCTTCTTGTTGAAGTGGATTCCAATCTTTAAAAAGAAGACCAGAAAGAAACATATTGGATTCTTACTGATCTTACTTCTATTTAGTGCTATTCACTTTGCGATCTTCTACTACATTGGTAGAATCTACGGTGTACTTGGTAATATTACCCAAGAAAAAGTTACTTACACAAGTTACCTCATTGCTCTTAAGGACAGTGAAGTATCAACAGCAGAAGATCTTACCCAAGGAACGATCGGAATTATCGATGATACGACTTCAACCGAAGGCTATCAACTACCCATTGAAATGATCGAAGAAGACAACTTAGGAAGTGCAACCTTAGAAAGATATGATGATTACTTATCAATGGCGGATGACTTAGATGCGAAAGAAGTGGATGCCATATTTGTTCCAAGCAACTACCAAACCTTATTCCCAGACAATGATGCTTACAACGAGATCATCGAAAATACGAAAGTGATCGATTCTATTAGTAAAGATATGAATAAATTCAGTTTAAGTAGCAGTCAAAAGTCCATTACAGAACCATTCACGATTCTTCTTACAGGTGTTGATTCTGAAGTAGATGGTCTTGCGAATGATACCTCTGCTCATGGAGATGCCCTGATGTTAATTACGTTCAATCCTAAGACACTGAATGCGACGATCTTAAGTATTCCACGTGATAGTTATGTACCAATCGCTTGTTTCCAAGGAAATGCCGAAAACAAAATTACGCATGCTGCCTCTTATGGAGAACAGTGTTTAGTGGAAACGATCGAAGACTTCACAGATGTCACCATCGACTATTATGTCAAGATCAATTTTAAAGGCGTCGTAGAACTAGTCGATGCCCTAGGTGGGATCGATGTGGAAGTTCCTACCACGCTCTGTACAGACGATAGTGATCGTGCACAAGAAATCTGTATTGACGAAGGTTATCAACATCTGAATGGCGAACAAGCACTCGTGCTGGCTCGAAATCGAAAACAGTTAGCAAATGGTGATATGGACCGGGGACTGAATCAACAAGTCGTCGTCGAAGGAATGTTAGAAAAAGTAAAAAATATCAGTAGTGTTGATCAGTTATTGAATATTTTAGATACAATTTCCAGAAACTTGGATACCAACTTGTCCA
>CAZJUW010000019.1:0-8669 GCA_964549325.1 uncultured Muribaculaceae bacterium | reverse complement strand
GTTATTCATTCCAGAGATGCAACCCAAGAGACGTTAGAATTGCTTTCGGAATATGCCGGCAAAGGAGTTATTCACTGCTTTAGTGGAAGCGTTGAAACAGCTAGAGAATATATCAAACTTGGTTTTTATTTAGGAATTGGGGGCGTTGTAACGTTTCCTAGTAGCAAACTTCTAGAAGTTGTAAAGGAGATTGGGTTAGAACACATCGTTTTAGAAACGGATAGTCCTTATTTGGCACCGGTTCCTTATCGTGGGGAGAAAAATGAGCCGGCACATGTTTCTGAGATTGCTAAGTTCCTTTCGGACAAGTTATCGCAACCGATCGAAAAAATTATAGAGACTACGACGAAAAATGCCTGTGCGTTATTTGACTTGCCCTGTTAGATATAGTATACTGAATTAAGATCAGTGAGGTGATAACATGAAGAAGAACCGATTTCCTTATCGAATTGTGGTTTCTTTATGCATTCTCACTTTTTTCATGATCATTGCGACAGGAAATCAGCGTGAGACGATCATCACTTACAATGTGAATTCAGTAAAATCGTTGGAGGCAGTTCACATTGTGAATAAATATGCCCCTCCTACACAGGAAGCGGTGATCCCACTTTTTACAGATTTTAATGAGGCGATCGCCAATGCACCTTCGATGCCAGTTGCTTTCATCGGTACAATGACGGGGTATGGACCCGATTGCGTTGGATGTGGTGGCTATACAGGTTGTCCGCCAAGGCAAGATGTACGAAATGGGAACATCTATTTTGAGGATACAACCTATGGGACAGTTCGCATTGTAGCAACAGACACATCGATTCCTTGTGGTTCCATCGTGCGCATTAAGAATTACACTGAGGAACCAATCCTGGCCATCGCTTTAGATCGTGGTGGAGCGATCAAAGGAACCTTGATGGATCTTCTTTGCACAAGTGAAGCAGCGGCAGATTCTGTAGGTCGTCGAAATAATATTCAATATGAATTGATTCGTTGGGGATGGTAAATGTGAATTTCGTTGAATTTTGACGTTTACGACTAGAAATTGTTGTGATATGATGAAATCATCGGGAGGCGTAAATATGGATGAAAAAGAAAAATTAGAAGTGAATACTCCTTTAGAAAGGGAGCAAGTTGTACCAGAAAAGAAACATGTCAAAGAGATCATTTTGTCGGTGGTTGGAGTACTTCTGTTAGTAGGAATTGTCATGGTAACGAGTTATGCTGTGTTTACTTATCTCCAAGCAGGAACGAAAGAAAACACGATTACAACAGGTACGGTGACATTTTCTTACAATGAAACAGAAAATGGGATTACACTTGTAAATGCCCAACCAATCACAGATACGGCTGGTAAGTCTTTGGTAGCAACAGATACTGCAAGTGGAATTCAGCAGGGATATTTTGACTTTACGGTAACGGGGACGAATACGACGACGGCTCCAATTACATACGAAGTTTATGCTACCCTAGATGACGGTTATACGTTTGATCCAAATTATTTAAAGGTTTACCTGAGTGATGCTTCCACGGAGACGGCGATTTCTGGATTTACGGGGACGACTGTTCCTACCTATAATAGTCTAACAACAGCATCTTCTGATACGACTGGGAAACGTCTTTATACAGAAACCTTTACAGCGAATAATTATTCTAAAACATTCCGTCTACGGATTTGGGTTGCTGATACCTATACTTTAGCAAGTGAATCAAAGACTGTAACATTGCGCGTCAACGTGAAAGCGACGATGTAATAAGTGCTTGAAAGGGCACTTATTTTGTTGTATGATAAAAAAGTAAAGATAATGAAGGAGGCTATTCAAATGGGAAAAGAACAGCTGAAAGTAGAACAGAAAGATTTCAAAAAAGAAAATTTTCGCACTGTTGTATTGACGATTGTTGCGACCATTGTGTTAATTCTTTCGTGCATTGGATTATCTTTTGCTACGTTGCAGTATGCGAGTAAAGGAATTCAAACGAACACGATTACGACAGGCAAGTTATCTATGACATATAGTGAGGATTCAGAAGGAATTTCCATTACGAATGCCAATCCAATGAGCGATGAAGCTGGGATGCAGCTTACTGACGTTGCCAATATAGATGGTTCTTATAGTACTCGCAATACATTTCGTTTTTCCGTATCGTCTACGATTGTCGGAACAGGGCAAATTGGGTATGAAATTACGGCAATCAAAAAGGAATTAGAAACGCCAATGTTAGCAGATGATGATGTCAAATTATATTTAGCACAGGTGTTACCGGATGGCACGGAAATAACGGTAATGGAACCTAGAAACTTTACTGGAATAGCGGAAAAAAGTCAATTGGGAAGTCCTGAAGGTTCCATGATCTTATCGCAAGGTGTTATGTCAAGTTCACAAACAACGAACTATATTTTAAAGATGTGGGTTGACTATGATTATGATCCAAATGGTATAGGTGGATCTTACGCTGTCACAGTCAATGTTTACGGTCGTGGACTGTAAAATTGTATCAAAGTGAAAAAAGACAAGAAATGAGCTTGCTTTTTTCTTGGGCAGTATGCTAAGATAGTTATTGTAGAGGAGGATAGTTAAGATGAACGAAAAGAAAGACAATTCATCAAAGCAAGTATTATTGTCAGTGTTGGGTGTTGCTATTTTAGTAGTAGCAGTCGTTGGAGTTTCATTCGCAGCATTCACGTTTGTTGGAACAGGTGAAAAAGAAAATACAATTTCAACGGGAACCATTTCTATGACTTATACGGAAACTTCAGATGGAATTAGCATTACTGATGCTATGCCAATGTCTGATGCTGCTGGAATAGCTTTAGCTGATGCTGAAGGCGCTAGCACCAAAAATACGTTTAAGTTCACAGTTGCTGCTACGATCAGTGGTTCTACAACCATCAACTATGAAATTGCTGCAACAAAGAAAGATACGTCTACTTTAGCTGACAGTGATGTTAAGTTGTACTTAGCTTCAGTTGCTGGTTCTCAAGAAACACAAGTAATGGCACCAACACATTACACAGCTATAACTGCTGATACTGCAACAGGAACGAAAGCTGGCTCAATGGTTTTAACAAGTGGAACATTTACAGCAACACAGTCAACTGATTATATCTTAAAGATGTGGCTTGATGAAAGTTATGTAATTCCAAACAGTACAACAGCAAAATCTTATTCTGTAACTGTTAACGTTTATGGAAAAGCTGCTTAGTAAAACGTTATGTCAAGACGCCGACGGCGTCTTTTCTTTATGCTCATTTTTCTTTCGTTTCAAAAAAAATTATGATATGATCACTTTATGGTAAGAATATAAATAGGGTGATACTGTGGAGCAAGAGCGTAAGAAGGGAAAAGAATCAAAGCGTATTTGGCATATGATCAAGAACATTCTACATTTTGTAACAAAAGTATTCATGTATGCTGTCTTTTTACTTTTGTTATTTGTAGGATTTGTTTTAATCGTCTATGTGATTGACCTTAAGAAAAGTTCTTCCACGGGTGTCTATAAGCCACCACTTTTCAGTGCCTATGTTATTATCAGTCCTAGTATGGTACCGACGATTAAAGTGGAAGATGCGGTTATCATTAAGCGAGTGGAGGCAAATGAGGTAAAAAAGGGTGATATTATTACCTTTACTTCTACAGATAGCCGATATTCTGGTATTACGGTGACGCACCGCGTTGTTGAAGTCATCAAGACGGATGCTGGAAAATATATGTATCGTACGAAAGGTGATAATAATAATGCGGAAGATCCAACCTTAGTAAGTTATGAATATGTCAGTGGAAAAGTGATTCTCCGGATTCCAAAGATTGGATACATTCAGTATTTCCTTTCCCAAGCATATGGTTGGATTATAGCAATCGTGATTCCGTGTTTAGGAATTGTCATTTATGATGTTATTAAACTCGTAAAGTTAATTGGGAAAAATAAGAATCAGTCAAAAGGCATCCCTATGATAAAAGAAAAGAAGTAGATTACGAATGGAAGGATGGTTGATAAGTAGTGAAAAAAGGATTGTTATTGTTTCTAGGCGGAGTCTTGTTAGTCATCTTTATCTTGGGAACGACTTATGCTTGGTATCAATTATTTTCGCGTGACGAAAACGTAGTTGCGAACCTTGCAATTTCTTTCGAAAATGTGGGTACTTCTGTAAATATACAAGATACAACGCCATTATCTGATGCCATGGGGGAGGAAATCGAACCATATTGCTTTACGATTAGCAATACGGGCTCTGTAGATGGAACTTATCAATTACTATTGAAAGAGCAAAGCCCATCCGTCGTGAATGATGGTTGTACGACCTCGACACTTCTTAGTAAAGATCAGTTGAAGTATCAATTAGTTTTAAACAACGTTGTTCTTGCCACCGGAAAGTTGAGTGATTTGGAAAATGATGTGTTAGATCTTCGAAAAATCGCCGTTGACGAGCAAAACCATTATCAGTTACGTGTTTGGATCGATCAAAGCCAAGATGGTGCAAGTGTTGTCAATAAACACTTTCATTATAGAGTGGACGTAGAGTCTGTGGAAGGAGAATAGTATGAAGAAGTTTTTAAAAGAGTATGCCAAATTGATTGGTTTTACACTCACGGGTTTGGTTTTCGCTTATGCAAGTTTTTATCTATTTTTAAACTTTCATCATTATCAGGAAATTCGTGAAGTCTATTACACTGATATGGCGAATGATGTGACGTATCAACAGACACTAACGAATATTGCGGCGATTAAGTCGAATCTCAATTTTTCAGCAAATGCCTATCAAGGATCGATTGATACTTATTTTATTGCAGGATTGCAATCTCGTTTATCCACCTGCGTGAATGAGCTTGAAAATGAGACATTCCAAGAAATGGGTACTAAGGATTCTTTTACGTTGAAAGATGTCAGTAGCTTTAATACCGCGTATCTAAGCCATGTAGTTAACAACTGCGTCGTAATGCAGATCACAGATTATTTGAGCTTATCAAATGCTACGTTGAGCCAATATGATAGTTTCCGAAACTTGTATGATGCTTCTCAGTTAGAAACAAAGTTTATTACGCAAAGTACCTCGAACCTGTCCAACATTCTTAAGAATAATAGTAGTTATTATTTCAATACGACTACCTCTCGAAATGGGGTTTATAATCCAGTTAGAGATGATCTAGCAGTCGTACTTGGTTCTTATGAAAAAGCATCAGAATATGTATTACAAGTTTCCAGTTGGTTACAAAGCGAGGTGACAAAGTAATGACGAAAGTATTGAATACATTCTTTTCTATTCTCAAGTATCTATTATTTATTGCGGCATTTGGTTCTTGTCTATATATTATGTTGAATATGAATCAGCGTCTTTCAAAGTCAATGCTTGATTCTATTTCGGTCTTTGTTCCATACCTTCTTTTGCTAATTATGTTTGTCGTGAATTTAGTTGGAAATCAAGATGCCGTAAATAAAAATCTTTTTTTCAACCTGACGTGTTGTCTTGTGCTATCGTTAATTGTCTTTGTAGGTTATCGTGCGATTGCAGACGATTATATGTTAGCACGTGCTCTTTTTTCACAGCATATCAATTTTAACTATTATGCAGATATGATAAGTCCATTGAAAGTGATGTTATATGGGTTGACGCTCGCGGATGTCTTTTTACTACTATCTCATGAGAAACCAATTGCTGTAAAAATGGCCCCAAGTAATGGTAGGGTGAATGAAAATCATTGGGAAAAATATTATCAACCCTCAAAAGCTAAAAATCGGAAGAGAAGATAGACAAAGGAACATACCTTTGTTTTTTCAATGATAAAAATTCTGGAGCTTTCAATCATTAGGAAGAGTTTTCTAAGCTGATGAGACAGTATTTAAAAACGCAGCAAACGGATGAAAAAGAATTTGATCATTGGAATCCGGATGGGGTTTTATAATGACGAATGGAAAGACATCAAAAAAATAGAAACATAGTGTATTTTATGATACAATGACTCTAGTTTTTACTAGTGTTTTGTTTTGAGGTGAAAGATGAGGGATCAAGATTTTTTATTTAAAAAGAGTTTGGGACAGAATTTTTTGCAGGATGCCAATATTCTTAAGAAGATTGTAACTGCTGGGAAGCTAGATCAAGATACATTAGTGTTAGAGGTAGGACCTGGTTCTGGCAATCTAACACAATTCTTGGCAAAGGAAGCAAAAGAGGTTGTTGCCTATGAGATTGATGAACGATTAAAGCCGGTCTTGGATATGAATTTAAAAGAAACGAATAACGTTACCATCATTTTTGACGACTTCTTAAAGCGTGATGTTAAAGAAGACTTACAACAGTTTTCTTATCAACATCTCGCAATAGTTGCCAATCTTCCTTATTACATTACGACACCAATCATTACGAAAGTTTTGGAAGAGAACCTTCCAGTCGAAAAAATGGTCGTCATGGTTCAAAAGGAAGTTGGAGATCGCTTTGCAGCGGTTCCGGGTCAGAAAGATTATAGTTCTCTTTCCGTTTATCTTCACTACTTTTTTGAAGTCAAAAAAGAATTTATCGTATCGCGAAATGCCTTTCTACCAAAACCGAATGTGGACAGTATCGTCGTCTCTTTTATTAGAAAAGAACAATTGTTACCTTTAAAAAATCGGGCTCACTTCTTTCGGTTGGTTCGTGACAGTTTTCAATATAAACGGAAGACCCTTCGAAATAATTTAAAGAGTTATCCATTAGATCAAATCGAAGCGGTCTTAAAAGAATATCATTTTGATCTTTCTGTCCGTGCCGAACAACTTCCCATGGAAGTGTTCGTCCAGATTAGCAATCGTCTCGCCTGACATAAATTCTTCCCCTATGGCATAAACTGTCTTGGTGATGAAATTATGTTTTTTGATGTCGGAGATTACGTAACGCGGGAATCCTATAACCATGATTTATTGTTTCAGATCGTTGAGATTGATGATGATGTTGCTTATCTTAAGGGAGTAGATGTTCGTCTTTATGCCGATAGTGATATGAGCGATTTAAGAAAAGCAGATCCTAGGAATCATACGGCGTCAGATCGGGAACTTTTAGAAAAAGTAAGTTCTTCGCTTCGCCTAGATCGAAGTGAATATTTCTACCTTCCCGGGAAAATCTTACATATCGATGCGGATGAAGATTATTTAAAACGATGTATGGACTTCTATAAAAAGACGAAAGTGCAAGCTTATGGCATGGTGGAACGGGAAGAAGATATGGCTAGTGATATCGTCAGTTACTTAGAAAAAGTAGAACCAGATATCGTTGTCATTACGGGGCACGATGCATTCTACAAGCGAAAAGGGGCCGCTTCTTCCATTGCCAACTATAAGAATAGTTTAAATTTTAAAAAGGCCATTCAAGAAGCACGAAAATATGAAAAAAGTCAGGATAAGTTGATCGTGATCGCAGGGGCGTGCCAATCGGATTATGAGGAACTCATCAAAGCGGGTGCCAACTTTGCGTCGAGTCCTAAACGAATTAACATTCATGCTCTAGATCCAGCCATCATTGCTGCTTCTGTTGCTCTTTCCGAGAAAAATAAAAACATCGATCTTTTGTCTATGATTGATAAGACGAAATATGGAAGTGAGGGAATTGGAGGTATCATCACGACTGGGACGATGTATGTGGGGTTTCCTCGATGAACATAGAGACCATTAAAGAGAAATTGTCAGAAGAAGAGGGTAAGACACTTCATTTTAGATTCAATGGAGCACGGAATCAAAAAGAAGAATTTCAAGGAGAAATCATTAAATTATATCCTGCCGTATTTCTCGTTCGAGTCTTAGATGAACGCGATCTTGTCAAATCATTTAGTTACAGTGATGTCTTGATCGATACGTTGGAGATCACCAGTAGTGACAAGAATACATAAAAGGTATCTAAATTGAGAAAATTATCTATGATTGATAATTTTTTTATGCTATACTATTCATAGAATAGTCAAGGTATGGTGATAACATGGGAAGTTGGAAGAACCGAAAGAAATACAAAATTGACGATCTTAATCAGACCAAGAAGTCTTTCTTTTCAAGGGTGTTTAAGCGACAGATGGTCATCACGATGGTCTCTATTTTGGCTGTCACTATCGTTTTATTAGGATCTACGTATGCTGTATTTTCCTCGGTGAATAAATCGACGGATTATAATACGATTCATGTAGGAACGTTAGATATCGCTTACGATGATACTAGTACAGGGATGGGCGATGCGATCAATCTGAATGAAGCATATCCAATGACAGATGCCGATGGACAGGCTCAGACAGGATATAAATTTAAGATCACAAACACAGGCTCGTTGACATCCGTATATTCGGTCAAGATTGCAGATGATTTATCCGTCATCGAAGCCGACGGTTGTGAGGACAAGTTATTGGACAAATCACAGATCAAAGTATCAATTGATGGTGGCACACCATTTATCCTTGCTGATCTTGCTGAGAAGAGTTATGAAATTGCTACTGGTAGTTTGGAGTCAGGGGAGTCAAGAACATTTACTATTCGTATGTGGATCAAAGGCGATGCTGGAAACGAGGTTTTAGCAAAGCATTATCATGGTAAAATCACAGTGACCGCTTCGCAAGAAGATGTGATGGAAGGAGATGTATTCACATTCTCCTATACGGGCACACCACAGACTTTTGAAGTCCCAACGGATGGAATTTATCGTATCGAAACATGGGGTGCGCAAGGCGGAA
>CAZJUW010000018.1:0-8722 GCA_964549325.1 uncultured Muribaculaceae bacterium | reverse complement strand
AGGAAGTATGCGTTCCAAAGTAGAAAAGCCACTGGCTGTTTCCACAATCTTACCATGCTTTCTGTTTCCCATACGGTAGTCGATATTTTTAATCGATAACTTCACCTGGTAGTTTTCTTCATCACAATCGAGTACTTTCACTTTGATCGTTTCGCCAATGGTTACATAATCATTGAGATCGCGAACAAAACCATTGGATACTTCAGAGATATGGATGAGACCACAGTAATATTCGTCTAAACCAACGAAGATTCCATAACTTTCGATGCCCGTCACACAGCCACTGACAATCTTTCCTTTCGTATACTTCACGTTAACACCTTCCGTGCTAATTATAACACGAAACCTTATTTACGAAAAGAAGAAACTTCGTTATAATACAGTTGGTGAAAAAAATGAATGATGATGAATTAAAAATCAGAAGTATTATCGACAAATTACGTCCCTTTCTTTTAAGCGATGGTGGTAACATCGAATTCGTAAAATTTGAAGATGGAATCGTCTATGTGCGCCTTAGTGGTGCCTGCGTAGGTTGTTCTTTGATTGACGTTACTCTCCAAGATGGCATCGCCGAAGCGATCATGAGTGAAGTAGCGAGTGTCAAAGAAGTACGAAACATTGATCAGAAAGAAAACTGATTCACAATCCACGGAACAGGTGGAATGATTACTTTCTTTTGAATATTCAAATAAACACAGTATAGGAAATATTCATAATCCGAAATCCGCTCGGTAATCGAGAGGATTTTTTGCTCATCTAAATCTTCGTTTACAATCTTTTCATAAAGATCGAAGTAAAAGCAAGGAAATAAAAGTCTAGCATAAAGCATACGAAACTCTTTTTCCGAAAAAGATAGCTTTGCAATATAGGGACCAACTTCATCAATATTCTCATGAAAGAAAAGGGATTTTAAGTACTCTGCCACATCGCGAACTGAATGGTCAAGAACCAACTTCAAAGGATTATAGTAATCACGTAACGTCATGGAACACTCTACTCGTTTATGAGAAAGGACTAAGTGGTGAGAATCTTGTTCTAAATTGAGTGTATCCCTTAGATAACTAATGGCATTCTCCGCAAGACCAATAAAATAAGGAAGAGAATCCAAAAGAAGGGGATATTTCTTCTCAAAGTGAGACATTTGATATTCAAAATAATCGACTTTACTACTCCATAACTCTAACCAATTTGTCCTTATTAAAGCCGAAAATATTTGACTTTCTGGAACTTCTTTCCAACGTAAGAGATCATCATAAGAAATCAAAGCATCAGTGTGCATGGCAGAAAGTTCTAGTAATACATACATCTTTCCATGAATCGTCGTTACAATTTGTCGATCACGATTTAACACGATTCTTTCGTAAGAATATCCTAGTTGCAAAGACAATAAATCTAGTTCATAAAGAGGAAGGAGATCTTCGATAGGACGATGAAAGGCATAGAGTTCATACTTTTGATTGCCCACATCAAAAAAGTAATTTTCTCCATTCTGAAAGAACTCCTGTGGATTCATATGATAATAATAAATCAAGGCGTTCTTCACCGTATCTTCCTCCCTATCCCAGTTTATGAGGAAGGCCTCGTTTTTATGTGCAAGAAAAAAGGAACCGAAGTTCCTATTTGTGTTTTCCACCTGCTAAAACATTACTAAAATCTGGTTCAGTACTAGCATCCCTTACCATATCAAATAAAGGATTTCTTTTTGGTTCAGCAGTAGGACGTCCCGAAACTACTTTGGTATCCCCTGTACTAACCATACCTAGCTTTACATTGAGATCATTTACACGCTTCGCAAGTCTCTCATTGGTTCTTCCAACTTCATCTGATGTAGCTTTTAATCCAGCCAGAATAGTATCCTTGCTTGATAGTTCTTTTGAGGCTTGTGATTGTGCTTGAGTTAACATTCCTAATAATGCTTCAGTTTCCTTCTTTTGCTGTTCTTCTTCTTCTAATTTCTTGTTTTGCTCCTTGGTTGTTTCAATATAAGAATTCTCTTTCGCAATGTCACGGTTTCTAGCATTCACATTTTCCACTGTTTGTTGTGCTTGTTTTAGTGCCTGTTCCACGATTCTAGCTTGTTCAGGATTTACTTTGCGTAAAGCTTCAAGTCGTCTCTCGACATCATCGAGTACTGGAACTTGATAAAATTCAGCGGTCTCTTTCGCTGGTGTTGCAGCTGTACCATGTGCCACTTCATTCATCTTCTCCATAGCATCTTCAGGAGTTGGTGCAGATTTTTCCATAGTTGGAACGGAATCTACACTTCTTTCTTCTAAGTTATCATCTTGCGCACTTGAGAAGATATTCGTAAATACATCAGGCTGTGCTTCTTGAGGATTCTCTGCAACTTCAGCAGTCGCTACTGTATCGTCTGCCGGTGTCACTTCAGCAAAAGATCCTTCCTGCACTGCTTGCTTTTCTTTCTCAAATAAACTAACGATGTCTGGAACCTGTCTCTTTTCTTCTTTCTCCACAACACTCACTCCTTCTTTCGGCGCATCTGCATCTAATGCTTGCTCTTTCCTCTTTTGGGTCACAGCCGTTTCGATCTTCTTCGTCTTATCCTCTGGTAAATTAAGTGGTCTCGCTGGCTTTCCAGTTTTATCCATTCCCCACATTTTTCCGTTGAACTGAAACTGTGCTGGAAGGTTTGTTGTTCCTGCTTCTTGTTCCATCACATCACGGGCAGTCAACACCTTAGGTTCCTCTTCCATTGGAAGTTCTTTACGAGCACCTTCGATCGTTTTTTCTTTATTCCCATCTTTCAATTTAATCAAGCGGGACAAATCGATGATCGTCTTTCCGCCTCTTTTGATAATCTTAATCTTATCATCTGGCAAGCGATGTGCCAACTCCTGCAATTTTTTCGTTGATTTTTGCTCCTCTTTTTCTGGCATAATCACTCACTCCTCTCTACTGTGCTTGTTCCCCTGCTTTTACGAGTTCACGTAACAAGTCTTTGATTCGGTTCCATTCTGCATCATCACTAACAGCCTCTAATGATGGATCCTCTTCGCCTTCTTCACGAACAACATGAGAAACATAAACCGTCACATTTCCATTCGCGTCTTTCTCATTTTTCGTATAAATGACATACTCTTGATTATTATCCGTAAACTTAAATGAAACGATGACTTCTACATCTTCTACACTGCCGTCTGCCCCAATAATAGACATCATCTGTTTTTCTTCTTTCTCCATACATATCCTCCCTTATTTTACCTTATATTAACATTCTAGCATATTTTTTCGCAATTTCAACCTTTATTTCAACTTTTTTAGTAAAAAGTATTTCGCACCATATGAACAATAATTCTTGATATAGTCA
The DNA here is from genome assembly GCA_964549325.1 of uncultured Muribaculaceae bacterium. Taxonomy (GTDB): domain Bacteria; phylum Bacillota_I; class Bacilli_A; order RF39; family UBA660; genus CARZYU01. Next base: position 5,394 of record CAZJUW010000018.1, on the reverse strand, counting down.
TCTAAACCTTGAATATCGTTGATCTTACGGAACTCCTTATTTTCCTTTTCGTTAAAGCCTTTCAAACGCAATTTATCATATGCATAATCTCCAAAGACATAATCAAATGGTTCAAAATAATCAGTAAATAGCGATTGTGTCTCTTCTTGATCAAACGCATTTTTCTCATTTCGAACGAGTTCATACTCACTTTTTCCTAATATTATCTTCTTCATAGTGACTCCTATCCTAGAAACAGTATATCACATTATGTTAAAGGAATGGAAAAAAGATTAGAATTCGTATCGATCCCATTTTGATAATAAGTTGGAATCTTTCCCTGCACCATCTTCATCGCCACCGGGATTTCAATGGAAATAGGTACTTGTTCTTTGAGAAAAGGCATTGTCAGTTGTTCTGTCACCTCGATCTTGATTTTTAGTTCAACAAGAGCGTTGTTGATTCCATACTCTTCTACTTCGGTCTTCAAATTTCCGGTCACGTCACCAATGAATCCTAACTTGATCGGAATACTAGGACCGATGTTCATAAGAAAGGGATTCCCAGTAATGACCCCAAGAGGAATCTGATACACAATTCCGCCATCTTTTAAATAGGCATGATCAAACGTACTTGGAAGATCTAATGAGGCAATCTTTCCTTCTTCCACTAACTTTATTTTTTCGTAGACGGAATCGATCGCTAACTTCAAAACATGATTTACGACAGCCGAATTAAAGTCCACTGCCTGGATCTCACCACTCTCATTTTTGATGACAGAAAAAAGATCTTCTTCATCAAGAATAGCGGAAAGTTCCTCATTGACTGCCTCACTCACGACATAAGAAGCAAAGCGATTCGTTTCCGCTTTGGTATACTGTAGTAATAGTGGACTGACGACATTTCCTAGCAATTGGACAACGAAAAGGGTAAGAATCGCTAAAACCACGCATGTGGCGAGGAAGATCGACTTCTTCGAATAATGCCTACGACGTTTTAAATGAATCCGCTGTTTCATAAAACAACATTAAAACGTGATCTTGACTAAGATGACATCTTCCCCAATCTTCGTGATGCACTGCCAATTGATCTCCGTATCTCCCTTCGTGCGAAAGGAAAAGAAGTTCTTATTTGGTTCGATGATAAAGGAGACGATATTCCCCTTTTCCTCATCAATCTTCACGTCGATAATATTGCCGATATTCTTACCGTCGATCACGTTTACGATATCCTTATTTTGAAGATCTGATAGTCGCAAATCTCCTCACCTCATAAAACTATATGAGGAAAAACTCACTTTAATGTTTTTTTCAAATTTTCAATCGCCGCTTTTTCAAGACGGGAAACCTGTGCTTGACTGATCGTAAGTTCCTCTGCGATCTCCATTTGCGTCTTGCCTATCATGAATCGTTCTTCTAAGATGAATCGTTCCCGTTCATTTAACTCGTCGATGGCTTCTTCCAATGCGAGATTGAGTTCTAACCGTTTACTATTCGACTTCTTATCCTCGATCTGGTCGAAAAGATACAAAGTATCTCCCCCATCACTATAGATTGGCTCAAACATACTAACCGGATCCCGTAAGGCATCCAAAGCATCCATCACTTCGTAAGGAGTGGCCGATAAACTCTTCGCAATCTCATCGATACTAGGCGACTTACCATCTCGCATAAAGCCTTCTTCCTGCAAGCGCAGTGCTTTATAAGCAAGATCTTTCACAGAACGACTGACACGAATACTGTTATTATCTCGTAAGTAACGTCGAACCTCTCCTAAGATCATGGGAACGGCATACGTCGAAAAGCGTACTTCCTGTGCCAAGTCAAAGTTATCAATCGCTTTCAAAAGGCCAATACATCCTACTTGAAAGAGATCATCCAAGTTTTCCACCCGATTGGAAAACCGTTTTAGAAGACTGAGAACCAACTTCAAGTTTCCTTCGACGAGATCATCGCGAGCAAAAGGATCCCCTTTCCTCATCTTGCGAAATAGTTCTCGCATCTCCTCATTTGTTAATACTTTGATATTCGCTGTATTCACGCCACTGATTTCCACCTTGTGACGTGCCATAAAAAATTCTCCTTTCCATCTCATATTGAGTGAAAAGAAGAATTCTTATACATTACTTCCAAAATGGTTTTGTTTTTACTAAAACTGGTAAATCTGTCTTAGCCATAGGTGCTTTCTGATATTGTTTCCAAAAATAGTAACGATCGACCGGATCTGAAAAGATACAATCACACAGTTCCTTTGCTTTTTCTTCATTCGCATTTTCATAATCGGCTTGAACAAGCGGTTTTTGACTCAGTTCGTGATAACGTTCGAAGGGAAAAGTTCTAGCAAACGACGGGCTAGCGGCATAATGAAATAGTTTTAAGAAAAAATTGATCATATTTTGCCAAATAGCAGGTTCCAAAGTACCATTCGGGCACCGCACTTCAATCGTATTTCCCCTTTTCTGACCGAGTCCTTTCATATATGAAAAATCAAGTGCATATCGTTTTGCTAATGATAACTGGCTATGATGAATATCATCCATGGAAGTAATCAGTTTCTGATCCAAATTTTCTTGAATCAAATGAGAGATCGGTCTACCATAAAGACGAAGAAGCCTACGATAATTAGAAAATTGACCTCTAGAAAATTGAAAGATCACGTCCTCATAAACAGCCCACAATTTTAAAAGATTGATAAAGGCACCAGGAACGCCATTTAAAATCTGCGTACCAATATGAATATGACCAGCACAAGAGTGGTTGACATATAGCCCCGCTTCTTTCAAAACCGTACATTCGCGTGCAATTTGTGTCCAGGTATCTGGCTGATCGCGATAAATCGGAGACACAAATTCGCCACCACAAGGAGGATAAAGTGTCGAATCGGAAGTATAATGCCAGTGATAGCGCGTTCCTAAAAAAAGAGTACGAAAATCGAGTCGCTCTTTTTTCACAGCTTCAATTTCAATTCCAAAAGTGTCCTCTTTTGGAAGAGAAAGAGACTTTCGCATGATAAGGAGGCCTTCCTCACCTAGTTGTAAATTCTTTACGGCATCTTTCACAACGTTTCACCTAATTCTTCATGAATCAGGATTTATTCTACCCCATTTCCGTTTTTCCTTCAACTGTTCTTTCCATTTTATATCAACTCGTCTAGAGTCGATCACTTTTTGGATGGTTCGTAGATAAGTAGCAGAATCTAATTTCCATTCTTCTAAATGAGAAAGGAACCACTCTGGATATTTCATCCCAATCGTCGAGAATACCCAGGCAACAGCCATTGATACGTAATACTCCTCATGAGCAACCGTCGTAAGACGCCTTGTGACTTCATCGAGATGGAATGGATCTAGATAAACGAATAAACACACGACTGCGAAACGCCGAACGAACTCCTCATCACTTTCGTAATAAGGAAGTAGATCTCGAAAAAAGCGTTCCTTCTCTTCCTTCTTTAGCCGAAGACTAGAAGCCACGATATCGCAAGTTGCCCAGTTGTCGATGTGATGAATCAAAATTTCCAAGTAAGGAAGCATCTCGTCGTATGGAAGATGCAGCTGGGTAAGAACAAGTCCATATAAGGTAACTTCTTCATAAGAACTTGTCTGAATCTCTTTTAAATATTCTTTTCCGTAAGAAACAATTACTTTTTTGGCATACTTGCGCAAATCTGGAATTCGAACGCCAATGATGTTGTCGATGTTGGGAACGATTCCAGAATGAAACTTCTGATACTTTGGGTCTTGTAATTGATAGAGATCTTTTCGCACTGCTTCATACATGATACTATTTCTCCTCATAATGATCGAGGAAGGAATGAATTTCCTTCCCATCTTGATACTTTAAAATCGTTTCTAAATTCACATTCTCTGTACTTTTGTAAATATTATTAGGAACCGTTCCATTTTCCTTAGAAAGTTTTTCAATCAACTCTTTCATCTTTTTACGTTTACTATCTTGTTCTTTCGTCTTGACGCGAGCCGTAAAGGAACAAGCACAGTTTAAGAAGTCTAACCCAAAGTGATCGCGAAAAGTGATGATGTCTTTTTCTCTTACAAAATATAAAGGACGAATCAATTCAATTCCTTTGAAATTCGTACTATGTAACTTTGGCATCATCGTCTTAAATTCACCCGCATAGAACACATTCATGAGTATCGTCTCTAACACATCGTCGAAGTGATGCCCCAAAGCAATCTTGTTACAACCTAACTCCTGGGCTTTCGTATAGAGACAACCTCTTCGCATCCTTGCACACATATAACATGGATTTTCCTGATCCAATGTTTCCGCTACTTTGAAGACATCACTTTCAAAGATCGTAATGGGAATATGCAATAGTTCCGCATTTTCTTTGATCTTTTTCACATTTTCGGCACTATATCCTGGATTCATTACGAGAAATTCAAGTTCAAATGGCACTTTGCCATGAAGCTTTAATTCCTGCATACACTTCGCTAAAAGAAAGGAGTCCTTCCCTCCCGAGATACAGACCGCAATACGGTCTTTCTCCTCGACCAGTTTAAACTCCGTGATTGCTTTCATGAATGCATGCCAAATCGGTTTTCGATAGGTCGTGATGATCGACCGCTCTATTTCTTGATAACGTTCCATACTAACAATTCGAATCCTCAGTACAGATGAGTCCACTCATGCGATTGATACCTTTTTGATAAATCTTTTTTAATTCCTCTTTCTCCTCTTCGGAAAGAGCGGTATAAGGATCCGTCTGACTATCTACCGTTGAGATATGAATATCGACGACTTTGCCCTCTTTTAAGAAAACAACCGTTGGAAAATATAAACGTTTGATCGATGGATCTTCTAATCCCGCATACTCTGTGAGACTATCTTTCAAAACGTCCACAATTTCATAGTAAAGATCCGTTCCTTCTTGATCGGTCACAATCTGGCCATCCTCTAAATGTTTCGTATCGCGAATGGAAAGTGCATTATAATAATAAAATTGTTCAAGATCACTTTCTTTGATGGCATCTAACAAAACTGGAAGGGCACTACGGCACCATGGACACTCGGGAAAACCAAAGTAAAAAACACCTGTTCCCGTCTTTAGTAATTCGATGATATCTTCATCCTTCACATAGACTGCACCATTGTCCTTGGCAATCGATAACGAGAGCATCGTCTTGCCATTATCTAACTTCTTTCCATTTAGTGACTCATATTCCTGTTGAAATTTCTTAGAATCTGTCGTAACAGAACTATTCTTGCCTGTACATCCTCCTAGTAATAAAACCAAAACCAAAACAACAATAAAACCATACTTCTTCATCGTTTTCACCTCTACTTCATGATACAGGAAGCCAAATACATTGTCAAATGTTGATCCATAAGAAAATCATGATATTTGTACCATGATCTATGTTTCTAAAAATGGCGGAGACGGAGGGATTTGAAC
>CAZJUW010000017.1:0-8998 GCA_964549325.1 uncultured Muribaculaceae bacterium | reverse complement strand
GGTAGGTTACACCATCTATGATAAGGCGATCGTCAATCGTGTCTATCGTGAAGGAAACACCATTTCAGCGAACAGTTATCAAATCAAAGTAAATGATAGTTACATTACCGATAAAGACAAAGCAGGAAACCTCATTCTAGGGGAAGATAGCAATAAACAATTCGTCATCATCGACGTTACGGTGACGAATATTACGAGTCGTTCCGTCAGTATGAAAGTAGATCGGTTTCGTTTGATCAACAAAGATCATTCTTATACGCCAACGATCCGTTATAATGATTCCTTCAGTGATTTAGGAAAGGGATATGAGAAGAAGGATTTTGAAGCCGGAGAGACGAGAAACTTCTTACTTATCTATGAAGTTGATAAAGGATTAAAGCAAAATCGATTCATTCTCTATTACCAACAGATCTTGGCAGCGAATCAGGTCAAAGCCAGAAAGTACAAGTTAAGTCTCGAAGATCTATCGACAATCGAGACAGCGAAAGAAGTGGCGTTAGAAGAGGAGTTAAGTCTTCCGATCACTTTCCAAAAACAAGCCAATGTGACTCTTACGAATGCCAAACTAGTTGACTCGACAAACTTCTATTACGAGAAGTGTACTGCCAGTAGTTGTAGTATCGTCAAGCAACCCATTACGGCTGCTTCCAATCGTACGATCCTCGAAATTGATTTCCTATCAGATGAAGTGGAAGGTCTTGAGTTTGTTGACTTTATGGACGTTTATGGTAAAATAAATTATGTTATTAACGGTACCAAAAAGCAAACGGACTGTAATGATGCGATTGGTAGAACTTACCAAGGAAATACGATCTATTTAAATGTCCCTCAAGAAATCAAAGAAGCCAGTGAAATCACCTTAGAGATTACCGTAAGAAATCAGAAGTATCTCTATCATATTAAGAGTGAGGCGGAGGAAAAATGAAACCAGAAACAGTCGTTCAAAATCCAGTAAAACAAAGAAAACCACTTACTGAAAAACAAAAGAAATATCTCAAATTGTTAGGTATCATTCTAGGAATCGTCGTATTGCTCGCTATCGTCTTTCTATTCTTGATTTATCCACATGTCGTCTTTGCGACTTATGAAAGAAAGTTAGAAGATGCAGCCAAACGCTATTACGAAGTGAATTATAATGTCCTAAAGAAAGATGGCTTTCGAACTCTTACTTACGAAGAGCTATATGACCAGAAATATATCGAAGAATTACAAATTCCATTCCGTAGTGGCATCTGTGATCTAAAGTCATCGTGGGTTAAGACCGATACGGAAGATGGAAAGACAACTTACTATGTTTATTTACAATGTGGTAAGATCGGTTCGAACATTGACCATGTAGGTCCTGTCATTACCCTAAATGGTCAAGAGACCGTTGAAGTCGAAAAGGGGAGTACCTATGAAGATGCAGGCGTCAAAGAAGTCGTCGATGCAGTCGATGGAAAGATGGAGATTACGGATGTTACGATCGATAATAAAGTAGATACTAGCAAAGTAGGGACTTACACTGTAACTTATAAAGCGAAGGACAAGCTTCACAACGAAGGGAAAGTAGTAAGAACCGTAAATGTCATTCAATCACTTCAACAAATTGTGAAAACGGATACCAATAACTTAAACTACTATCAAGGTCAGGTTACGAATAACTACGTTTTATTTTCGGGGATGTTGTGGCGTATCGTTGGTTTAAATGAAGATGAGGGAATTAAACTCATTACCGATCAACCCGTAGGTAGTATGAGCTATGTCAGTGAAGATGGAACCTTTGAAAATAGTGATCTCAAGGATTGGTTAAATAATTATTTCTACCAGCATCTAAACGAGGATTCCAAAGAGTATCTAGTTTCAGAGAAATGGTGTGCGGATACGATCAGTGATCTCAATGTGACAACGTGCAGTAGTTATACGGAGAAAGAATATAAAGTTGGAACACTCTCATTACAAGAGTACAATTTAGCGGGTGGAACATGGATTACGTCCAATGGTGTCTGGCTCTTAAACAGAACGGCAGATAATGATTTGGTGAGCTTCCGAGGGAGTTTGTTCCATTCCTCAAATATGGTAAATTCTTCACAATTGTATGGTGTTCGTCCAATGGTTGTCTTGAAAAAGGGAATCAAAGCGATTTCTGGAAATGGAACCGAAGAGAATCCATATCGTTTAGGAGATTACGAGACAGCTAAGAGAAGTGAAAAGTTAACTAGTCGCTTAGTGGGAGAACATGTTACTTATTCAGGATTTGATTTTATGATTACTGATATCGATGCCAGTGGCGTTACTGCGATTATGAATGGATCAGTTGATTTAGGAGAGGAAGATCTGATAAAATATAGTGATGAGGATGAAGCATCAATTTATGATCCAACCACCAAAGGAAATGTTGGATATCAAGTCGAGGTGGAAGGAAAGAAGTATGTCTCTACCAAGTTATTACAAAAACAAGAAATAGAAGTGCCAATCTATGATGACCTCGCTCTTTATGGACAACAAAAAGAAACGAAAACATATACGGTCTATTTAGCAGCACCACAATTATTTACGATGTTTAGCAATATGCCTACGGATCGCTATTATAGTTTCTGGTATCGCGATTCTTCCAAGAATAGTGAATACCGTTATCAAATGTTGTATGATGGCAATATCTTCCATTATATTGGAAAAGATATGCATGCGGACATTCGTGTGCAAGTAAAGTTCCAACAAGATGTTGAAATCACAGGCGGAGAGGGAACCCAAGCGAATCCTTATACGATTGGTTAGAAAAAAATAGATAGGTAGTTGATGTTATGAAAAAAAGGAAAAATCGATGGCTCTTTGGGATGACCGTGATGATTATCATTTTCGTGATACTATTAGGTATTTGGCTCTTTCTAAGAAAGAAAACCATCTATGAAATCAGTCCACGAGTAGAAAACATAGCTAGTGAAAATGAAAAATATGCCGATACCAACAATGAAGTCTTAGGGTGGATCAGAGTTCAGGGAACAGATATTGATTATCCTGTTCTCGATATACTCCTAGAAGATGATCAAATGAATGTAAATTATGCGTGGAAGAACACGGAAGAAAAAGAAGTGTTAGAAGATCATACCATCGTTTATGGCCATAATATCAAAAACGTATCCAGTCATCCGTTGATAAAATCAGAAGATCATTTTCGATTTGAACAGTTACTTGGTTTTGTCTATTATGATTATGCCAAAGAAAATCTTTACATTCAATATAGTACGCAAAAAGAAGACTACCTGTTTCAAATTTATGCGATTTCCTTTTTTAATACAGGTGATATTATAATTGATGAAATGGACAAAAAAGAGTATATTGAACGATCAAAAGAAGATAGTTTCTATCAATATGACGTTGACGTAGATGAAAATGATCCATTGATTACGCTGGTAACTTGTACAAGGTTTTATGGATATAATAAAAGTTATCAATTTAAAATAGATGGAAGACTACTGCGAGAAGGAGAAAGGGCGACTACCTTTTCAGTCGAGAAGAATCTTCAAGTCTATGAAGAAATTGAACAAAAATTAAAGGAGGTTCAAGAAGATGAAGAAGAACTTTAAGCCACTGATACTACTTGTATTTATTGCTTTGCTTTGGTTTCCAAAGGCTGTCAATGCCCAAACCCAAAACTGTCTTGCAAAATTCAATCCGATTGCTACTAAAATTAAAATTACGCCAAATACTGATAGTGTGACATTTAGCAATATTGATCAAGCTTTTGTGAATCAAAGTGATCTTTTGGTAGCAGATATTACCATTGTAAAGCGGAATGGCGAATTGATAAAGGAAAATAAAATTCCAGTGAATCAAACATCCTTTACAGTGGATCTGGCTGGCAAGTACGTGAAGGGTCAAGATGGCATTATCGTTGTGGTTCGTTTTAACTACGTAGGAGATAACTTTAATGAGATTATGGGAGAAGTTCCTAACTATATTTTAGCGGAAGGCCTGGGTGGGCAATGTAACTATGATGAACTATGGAATGGAATTAACGAAAATGGCAACAAAATCGTTTTCATGGATAACGGTGGCGATAGTTCCTCTCATGCGGCTAATGTAACGGGAGTATTATCGATCGCCCAATTGCAACAGCAATTACCACAATATGATGGTAATTTTGCAATCATTGCAAGCAAAATTAGCAGAAATTTTTTTGGAACCTTAGATTCGTTTGATGGAGTTACACCCGGGAAAAACCAAACAGTTAGTGAGCTGTCATTAAAGTGCGATGCTAACCAAGACGATACAAGCTCAAAGTCCTATGTACAACAAAAAACAGTGACCTCATATTCTTATTCGGATGAGTACAGTGGTAAAGAAGGCGGGGGACAAGTAGGTAAGGCATCTGTATACTGCATGGAAGTAATTGAGGTGTCTTACGATAAACCAATTGCCTTAACGGCAGGTATGGGTTTTGGTTACGATATTAAGGTCGAAACCAAAGCAGAATGCGAAGTGGCGGTAACACAGGTCCCAACCGCTCCAGACGTATGTGTGCCGAGACTTAGTTGTGATGGTGCTTATGGAACGACTGCTACAGCAGGACCGAATGATGAATTTGATGCTTGTATCATGAACTGTGATGGTGGCAAATATACACAAAGCTGTATCAATAAATGTTATGATTCAGTATATAATAAAGCCATTTTAACGTATGAAAATAGATTCGATGTGACTGATATTGTTGCCACGCCAATTTACGCAACCAGTGGAAACGGTTGGACCTTAAATACGTCAGGGTGTGACTCAAGAGCTTTAACAGCACTAACTTATGACTGGTCTTATTACCAAAGCAAATTTGACAGTACTCCAGGTGATTACATCTGCATGACAAACGATAATAGTAATGGAACGATTATCGGTACAGCTGGTTGCCAATATTCATGTGGTTGGTCATCTTGCGGAGCAGGGACTGTACTGACAGACGATGAAGCTCAGGAAATTTTAGATGCTCGAAATGCAAACTTTATAAATTGGTTAAATAGCCAAACAGATGCTGTCAAGACTTATTATAATGCGAAAGAAGATTCCGCAGATACATACAGTTATTATGAAGCTACCATTGAAAATGGCACCACCGATAACAAAAATAAGACAACCACTTTAAAAACACAAGCAAAATATAGTGATAACGTGGGTTATACTGCTAGAGGTAACAATATTTTTGCTAGGTCCACTATCACGTATCGTTTCCCTCAATCATATCGTGAGGCTTTAACGGGAGCGGTGGTATATGGGGATATTAGTAGTAATAAAATCCCTACATTTGATACTATAACGAGTAAAGGAACTTCAACGACAAATGCGACATTGCGGAGTGGATATAAATTCTATACAGCGTTAAGATCACTTTCTACGAATACCGATTGGTGGGCATGGCGTACCAATTATGATAATCAAGTAAAAGGTTATGATCTTACGAATGCACCAACTGATAATACGTATAATATTCAAACGAAACTGACTAATTTAGGATTTCTAGGTTGGGATTTCGATGTTGATTGTTTCTATGCTTTACCGGCCGATGACTTAGGTTTGGGACTAAACTTTGTGTTCCGTCCAATCGATTTATCCAATGTTCAAAATATGCAAGAGAAAGGTGGAATTCGTGAGAATCCTAGATGGAACTGGAGTGCTAGTGCGACAACGTTAGCGGGAACTTCTAATGAAGCGGAAAATACGCAAGCCAAAGACCGTGCTTATATCATCAATCCACCGGCACTGATCGACGACATTGAAGCCAAGCAAAATACAATCTACGATACGAATAGTCATGTTAGTACGGAACTAGATTATGAGATTAAACTAAGTCGTGAAACGATGACGGCAATCCGTTCTTATAATACGAATGATAAAGATAGTGATTATCTCGAGAAAGATATGTACTGTTACAAGACGGCGTCAAATCGTATCGTATGTAAAAGTTTATATTTAGATAGTCTTGGAACTAATGTAATGTTGACGAGGGATACCAACCAGATTGGTTGTAACAACTATGATCCAGGCAGTAAAACTTGTGACTTGATTGGAAGTGGTAACTAATGAATAAGGCAATGTTAACAGTTGGAGTCATCTTATTAGGAATTGCGGGAATCTTAACATTCAATATCATTCAGGACTACTCCAAGGGAAGTGAATTAGATTACTACTTATTAAAAGAGACGACGGAGGCAGCTATGTTTGATGCGGTTGACGTTACATATTACAGTATGACAGGACAAGTAAGAATCGATCGCGAAAGCTTCGTCGATAGTTTCATAAGACGTTTCGCGCAGTCAGTTACTCAAAATAGAGAGTATGATATTAAGATCTATGATATCAACGAAACACCACCTAAAGTAAGTATCAAGGTGGAGTCAACTACAACGTCAAGTTTGCAAGAAGAGAACCTTCCAATCATTACAAATATTGACGCTATTCTCGAAACGAAGTATGATAAGAATGATATAGTAGCAACCTTAGTGAATGATAATAGGATCGATTATTGGACGATCGAACAAGACCAATCACTTAAAAATTAAGGTGCTATGAAAAAGAAAGAAGGGAAAAAATATGAATAATTTCATCGTTGGTGTAAAGAAGTTCTTTACCAACAAAAACACGGTAACAGTAATTGGTGTCTTAGCCGCTGTTATCATCCTTTATGTTGCTTATAATGCACGTGTGAAAGCAGCAGTGAATCCAGTCCAAGTTCCATATGCTAAGGAGACAATTACAGCTGGGACGCAGATTACGGATGACATGATTGGCATTATGGAAGTGCCACCGGCAATGCTAACTTCTGGCGTCATCAGAAACCGTAGCGATGTGGTGGATAAGTATGCCCAATCAGATAGTGTCATTCCAGCAGGAAGTTTGTTCTATTCAAGAAGTGTCGTGGAAAAGGAACAGTTGGCAGCAGGAGCCATCTTAGATTATCCTGATGGTTACGTTCTTTATAACTTTGCTTTAGATATGTCAACTTCTTACGGGAACTCAATGGTGCCAGACAACTATGTGGATATCTATCTAAAGGCAATGTATCGTGATGACACTGATCAACAGACAGATACGAGTAACAATGAAAATAAAGTGATGGTTGGAAAGTTACTTGAAAACGTTAAGATCTTATCTGTCAAGGACTCTTCGGGACAACCAGTCTTCGCTAATATGGAAGAGCAGAGAACACCAGCGATGATGATCTTCGCGGTTCCAGAAGAGTACTTTATCTTATTACAGAAAGCTAAGTATCTACGTAGTTATGACACGACTTTGATTCCCGTTCCAACTGCGGAAAGTCTAAAAGAGGAACCGGGAGAAGTCAAGATCAGCAGTAATGATATTCGAGACTTCATCAACAAAGTAACGATCTGGACAGACGACGGGACAGCATCATAATAGAAAAAAAGAATAGGGAGTGGGAGTATGCATGACAATATGTTTGATCAATTGGACTTTGGTCCATTCGTACCATTGATTCAGAATGATGATATCACTGATATTTCGTATAGTAACGATGGTCAAATCTGGATTCGTTCTCTCACTCGTGGTAATATTCCGACGAAACTGGAAGGCGCCACAAATGCACTTGTGGAAAAATTAGCCTTCCAGTGCTCAAATGTCATGGGAACGACATTCAATAATGCCAAACCATTTCTTGATGCTGAAAGTACCGAGTTACGTTTGAATTTCGTGCACGAGTCCATTGCCACGAACGGAATTGCGATGGTGATTCGTAAAACACCAGCGAAAATTCGACTAGAAAAAGAAAAATTGTTGGCAGAAGATTACGTTTCTTTGGATATTCACGATTTCTTAATTAAATGTGTTGAAGGACACTGCAACATCATGGTAAGTGGTGAAACAGGTTCTGGTAAGACGGAGTTTGTCAAGTACTTAGCTAGTCATACGAAGGAAAACGAAAAGTTGATTACGATTGAGGACACCTTGGAGTTACACTTAGACAGGATCTTTCCACAACGTGATATCGTGGCGATGAAGACGAATAACATCGCAAGTTATTCCGATGTGTTAGTTACTTGTATGAGACAGAATCCAAAGTGGATCTTACTTTCCGAGGTACGTAGTGCCGAAGCTGTCACAGCGGTTCGTAATTCCATTTCCTCAGGTCACAACATCTTATCGACGATCCATGCCGATAAAGCGTCAGCGATTCCTTATCGTATGTATAGCTTGATGGAGACGGATCTCGATGTCAATCAATTTTTGAATACGATTTATCGTTATATTCAAATTGGGGTTCACATCAAAGCTTATTATAGTCAAAAGTACAAGCAGTTCCATCGTGAAATTGACGAAGTAGTCGAATTCTATGTCGATGATGATAATCAACCACAGTGTAGAACACTTTACAAGAAGATGTTTGAAAAACCTGCCATTCAAAATGAACCGAGTGCTCATTTACAAGAATACCTGGCAAATCAGGGAATTCAAATTAACCAAATCGCTGTCAAAAAAGGAGATGAGGAAGAAGTTTCCACAGGAAAGGTGGAAAAACTTCCTGATGATATTATTTAGTAGAAAGAGGTGAGAAAGTATGGAATTGTTTTTGTTGATTGCAATCGCTTTAGTAATTCTTCTTTATCGCAATTATAAGGGAAGTAACGTATCCAAGTTCATCGTCGAACAAGTACAAGCAGTCTACGATAAATACGCCCCATATTCTTTCAAAGTCGTAAGAGAGAAAACAAAACAGTTGGGAAAAGAGTATACGATGAAGGATTACATCGTTCAAATTTGCATCATGGGTGGATTTACGGCGATCGTGACGTACTTGTATTTCTATAACATCATCGTTTCGATCGTGTACATCATTTTAGTGATTGCCTTTGTTCCATACTTAGATTTCTTACGTTGTAAGAGAATCTACAGTGAGTTTGTCTTCGAGCAAGTACAAGTCTATACCACCAATACGATCATGGAATTTGCAACGACTCAGTCATTCGTTAAAGCCTTAGAAGGCGTTGCCAATTCCGGAATTCTAGAGGAACCA
>CAZJUW010000016.1:0-9213 GCA_964549325.1 uncultured Muribaculaceae bacterium | reverse complement strand
ACAAAACGCACTTTCTCTACTTTCTCATTACTTCAATCGACAAGTTTCATAAAATTTCAAAAAAAAGGACAACTTTACGTTATCCCTCATATAGGCCATGTAATTTTTTACGATCTGTTTCGGAAATATCATCCATTACCCATTTTCCATTTTGTTTCTGTAGTGTGAAGTTCAACGTGTACTTTACTTTGTCTTTGGCATCTTTCAAATAATCGATTTTCTTTTCAGCATATTTCTCATCATCGATATTTTCATCGTCGTCATAGAATTCATCTTTATGTTCTTCTAAATAATCATCAAGTTCTTGAAGTTTACTATGATAATCGAACACTTCAATTTCCACTTCTACCGTTGCCGTATCGCCATCTACCGTTTCATCCTTAATTTTGTAGCTCATATTCTGATATTGCTTTTTCATCAGATCACGATAGTCCTCTTTGATGGCATCCGTAATGCTCTCTTCTGCTTCGATGGCATCCTCTAACTGCGTCAATACCGTTTCATCTAACGTTTGATATTTTCCCAAGAATTCCTCTACTTTCTTGGTAGGGGTATTCATCATGTCACCACAACCAGTCAAAAAGAGTACTGCCAGCATAAGAAACAATAATCCAAATTTTTTCATCATCTTCCTCCTCTTTCTTATTGTTTACAAGAGAGGAAATTTTATACCTGATTATTTTAGTCTTTGGTAAAGAACAAACTGTCCTTGCTTAGTTACCGTCAAATAATTTTGATCTTTTTTGAGCCAAGAATTCAAATCACTTTCTTTGGTTGTGATAATGTAGTCAAAATCGTACTTTGTAAAAACAGTTTCATAGTCTTCTGGCAGATTCCAGGCATCCAGCACATAATCATCTTTCCCATTAAACTCTTTTAAATATAGATCACATCTAGAATCAATAAAAACTGGAATCCCGCGATACAAAAGGTAACTTCCATAGTTATACTCATTAAAAAATTTAACGTTTTTATAGTCGATATTTTCGATAATGTAATCCGCTAACTTCACAGGATAAGATGAAGTAACATACTTTTGATCCTTCGTTTCGAAATAGGTCACCGTCATACTCATAAAAAAGACTAGAATGAGCATTCCCACCTGAATGATTGGAATCGATAAGGAAACTTCAAATAAATGACTCCATTCAGAAAACTTTTTCGGTGCAATGGACAAAAGAAGACGTCCAAATACCAAAATACCGCAAACTAGGAACAAGGCGAAGTTCCTACGCGATAAAAAAGCCATGAAAGTTAACCCTAACAAAAGAAAGAAATCTTTTAGACGAAGTTTACACTTGGTAAATGCAAATAAGAAAAACAAACAGAATAAAATCAAGAAAAACACAGGAGATCCATCGATCGTCGTTGGAAAGTGTTCACTAATATAGCTCGTCGAATCTCCCATGGCGATTTTAAGATAATAAGTATATGGTGAAAGTCCATTGAGTGTAAGCAAGCCCATTGGAAGACAAAGGAAGAAAGCAAGGATTAACCATTTGATATTTTCTTCTCGCTTCAGCACAATCTTACCGATCGTCGCTTCTTTAGACTTCTTTCTTTTTTCAACCAACTTGGTAACGAGAGCTTCTCCAAAATAAGGAAGAAACAACACGAAGAAGAATGGGAATACGGCACTGTGAACATTGGCAAGCAAGACCGCTAATAACAAAAGAAAGATGAGATGTCTTTTCTTTTTGGAAGAGAGGAAAGCTTCTATCTCATAAAGTTCTAGTATAAAGATGATGTATGAAATGAGTTGCGCACGAGCCGCAAGAAAGTTTTTAAGACACAGCAGTAAAAAGAAAGATAGCACAAAAGATATTAGATCATTCTCCGTCACTTTTCGTAATGTCAAAAAAGAGACAAGAGCTAATAAAAAACTAAATAGAATGGTTGAAACATAAATACCACCAAATCCAAAGAGATGATAGATCCCATAGATCATGACATCATAAAGCCAATGCGGATAGGTATAAGCAACTGGTAAAAAAGAAAAGTGCTCTTTCATATCGACACCATACTTGGTAATTGCTTCTCCTACTTTGATCGTATAGAATGTATCATTTTGAAATGATTTTGGAACGACGCTGATCGAAAAAGCAAGGAGAATTAAGCATAAAATTACATAAAATACTTTTTTATTCGTCAATTTTTTAATTTTCATACTACCACCAAATTCATTATACTCGACTTTTCCCTAAAACAAAAGCAAGTAAACCACTTGCTTTAGAACTCACAACTCTGTGGCGTTCTTGGATAAGGAATGACATCACGAATGTTATCGATTCCCGTAAGATACATGATGAGACGTTCAAAACCAATTCCAAAACCAGAATGAACACAAGTTCCATATTTTCTTAGGTTCAAGTACCAGTCATAAACGGTTTCATCCATTCCTAGTTCATCCATGCGCTTCTTCAATTTTTCATAGTCTTCTTCTCTTTGACTACCACCCATCAATTCACCAACACCAGGAACTTCAAGATCCGCTGCGGCAACCGTCAAGCCATCGGGATTTTGTTTCATATAAAACGATTTGATATCCTTTGGCCAATCCGTAATGAAGACAGCCCCATCAAAGTATTCCGTAATGTACTTTTCATGTTCTTTGGCAATGTCCTTACCATACTCTGGTGAAAATTCCCATTTCACTCCTTTTTGTTCCGCTTCTTTTAACAAAGTAATCACATCGTGATGCGTAATTCTCGTAAATGGCGTACTCACGAGTTTCTCCAGTTTCTCAATCAGTCCTTTTTCCACAAAGGCATCTAGGAACTTCATTTCGTCAGGACACTTTTCTAGGACGTCGCGAACGATGTACTTTAACATTTCCTCTTCAATATCCATGACACCTTTTAGATCACAAAAAGCGATCTCCGGCTCAATCATCCAAAATTCATTGGCGTGTGTCTTCGTATTCGAGTTCTCTGCTCGAAAGGTCGGTCCAAAGGTATAGGTCTTTTTGAAAGCTGTCGCAAACGTCTCTGCTTCTAACTGGCCAGACACCGTAAGTCCAACCGTCTTTCCAAAAAGTTCTTTCTTAGGATCATTCTTCTTCGTCCTGGCAATTTCATCTAGATCTTGGGTTGTCACTCTGAACATCTCTCCTGCCCCTTCACAATCAGATGCCGTCAAAAGTGGCGCATGGAAGTAGATGTAGCCCTGCTCTTGAAAATAGGTATGAATGGCCATAGAAGCGACACTACGTACCCGAAATACTGCTTGAAATAAGTTTGTCCTTGGACGTAAGTAAGCATTTTCGCGTAAAAATTCACGGGAATGACGCTTCGGCTGGATCGGGTAATCCTCAGGACAATCCCCTAACAACGCAACCTTACTCGCCACGAGTTCAAAGGGTTGTTCTTCCTTCGGTGACTTCTTGATGATACCTTCCACTTCAATACTAGAACCGACATGATACTTTTGAATCTCTTCAAAGTTTTCAATACTGGACTCATAGATGACTTGCACAGACTTAAAATTAGTTCCATCCGTAAGATCGATAAAACCAAATTCCTTCTGTTTCCGATGGTTCTTAATCCATCCTTGCAATTTGACTTCTGTCTCTAAAAAATCATCGATTCTTTGATAAAGATCTCTTACTTCTACTTTCACTTTCCATTCTCCTTCTTTTTCTTTAATTGGATTATTTTTCCCTCATGTACTTCTTCCCCATCCTTCGCCCAGTTATAACCAAGGTAAGGAATCACCTTATCATCATGTTCACCCATTAGGTAAAACATAAGATAATAAGCATCTGCTTCTTTTCCCACTTTTCCTGTGACATGAAGATATCGATCTTGCCGCAACGTTCTTACGATTTCATAATTAGGTGAATAACCGGATACTTGATAGAAAGGATCGTCATCTGGCTTTCCAAATACAAAATATTCCCAATATTTTCTGTTTAACAAATAACACGCATATTCGTAGATCGTCGCTTTGGTTTTCTCTGCATCCGTTTTTAAGACGCTTGAATTCAAGACCAATCGTCGATAAGAGGTCAAATTTCCCGCAAAAAGAAGTTCTGGAAAATCAATCATAAAGCTGACCTTATTTCTCTGATTCCATGGAAAAGCTTCCTCTTCGACGAAAATATGTTGACTTCGTAAAAAGTCTCTTGGTACCTCTTTCCAAATGTCCCGGCCGGATTCTGCTCTTTCACGTGCTACAATAGAAGATAATTTATTTTCCGTATCCTGATAAATTTTTATCATCGATTCCATCGTTCTGTTCCTTTCTAAGACAAAAAAACAACATCGTCAAGGGACGAATGTTGTGCAAATCCGCGGTACCACCCAATTTACTGTATCTAACATGACACAGTCACTTATGATATAACGGTATCTGCCGGCTTAGTCTACTTTGTTCTTTAAGCACTCCGAAGTGTTATTCGAACGATTTTTCCTTACTGAGTTTCACCAAATCCCAGCTCTCTTCAAAGGATCCCTCGTCTACTTTTCTTCTTCTTTCGTTTTCTATAGAAAGTATAGGGAAACTTTTTCGTTTTGTCAAGTTCATCTCGGTTGTTTGATATAAACCTTTCGACCACCAGGAGTGTAGCTTTCATCATAATCTTGCAATAACTCCCCAGTTATAATATGATACGATTCTTGCTCTGTGATACGGTATTGTTGATTCATTTGTCGTCTTTTTTCTACAGAAGCATTGACATAGTCATGATAAATCCCTAAAAATAGGGCTTCTCTTTGAATTTTCTTAATTCGTGCGAATCGATCCCAAAATAACTTTTTTTCCTCTTGGGTAAGCGAGATCTTATCCAGTAATTCTCTTTGATTGGCAAAGGATTCTAATGGTTCAACCACTTGATAGACGGCTTGTATCTTCTTAGCGGTAAGAGCACTCCAATCGGAAGATCTTTGGGTCAAAACTAATTTGGCAATCACCTGATTTAGATCGTTTCCGTCTCTAAATAAGTAGTTCGCTCTCGCAGGGTTTAATTGATAATTTAAGAAAAAATATTTTCGAGCGACGGGACCGATCATATGTTGATAGTTCCCACTCATCTGCCCTTCCTCTAAATAAACCTCAATCGCTTCTTCCAAAGAAGAAGCCTTTCCTTTTTCTAGAATGCAAACAATTTTACTCAAATTATATTTCATTCGGACACAGTACTGTGATAAAGTCTCTCCTGTCTCCAAGCGACTGTTCTTTAACTCTAGAACAGATCTTTCAACCGACTCTCCTGCTTGTAATTTTCTTTTTAAAGTATACGGCGACACTCCCGTAACTTTAGCAATCTTTTTTACAGATGCCAATTCACCATCTAGTTGGTAACGCTCCCAACTTTGTTTTTGTTCTGCGAAAGAAAGCAGTCTTGCAACAGCATCATCCACACTCATCCCCTTACAAGTTAGCTGATAGATCGATGATAAACTCACTTGGTTTTCTTTGGCAATATCTACTAATTTACAAGGCTTACCCGCAAACGTATGACGTTTTCTTTGCCTAGTTCGACAAATCGCAATTAAGCTCTCAAAGTCAGCCTCGGGATTTTCTCGTTTCACGGCATAATATAAATTAGAACATACCTTTTCCTTTTTTAATCGCTCTAAAATAGTCATTTTTTCGCTTCCCCTTTTTGAAATTGAGCTTATTTTAACACAAGAAAAGAAAAAAAGCGACACCTTTTTGCACCAAATTGCCCGTTTTCTTATTTTACAGTTGTAAATTCCATGGTAGAATAGCAATTAAGGGATGTGAAAATATGAAAAAAACCATTTTAACAGGGATTCGTCCGACAGGACCACTTCACATTGGACACTACTTTGGGGCAACGATTAACTGGCTGAGATTACAAAATGATTACGATATGTTCATCGAGATTGCGGATGTACAAGCACTGACAGACAATTTTAACCATCCAAGTAAAGTGCGAGATAACGTTTTCGTTCTTACGAAAGACCTCTTATCCGTTGGCATTGATCCTAACAAGGTACATCTATTTATCCAATCGACCGTTCCAGAGATTGCAGAATTAACCGTCTTCTATTCCAACCTCGTCACGATGGCTAGACTCTATCGCAATCCGACCGTCAAAACGGAGATAGCCCAAAAGAAACAACTCTTTGGAAAGGATGGCGAAAGTGTTACTTACGGTTTTGTTGGCTACCCTGTCAGTCAGGCCGCTGACATTACGGCCTTCCAAGCAGACTTAGTTCCAGTCGGTGAAGATCAACTGCCACTTTTGGAACAAACGCGAGAAATCGTAAGAAAATTCAATCATATCTATGGAGAAACGTTAAAAGAACCAAAACACCTTCTCAGTAGTACTCCTAGAATCAAAGGACTAGATGGAAATGAAAAGATGGGTAAGAGCTTAGGAAACGCCCTTTATCTTTCCGATGATGAGAACACGGTCAAGGAAAAGGTCATGAACGCTGTCACTGATCCTGATAAAATTCATAAAGATGATAAGGCCAATCCTGACAAATGTATGGTTTACTACTATCATAAACTGATCGACAATCCAAACTTAGAGATGGTATGTAAAGAATGTAAAGCTGGAGATCGTGGCTGTGTTGCTTGTAAGAAGGAACTGATTGAAAAGATACAGGAATTCTTAAAACCAATTCGTGAAAAGAGAGCTTATTACGATGCGCATCCAGAAGAAGTAAAAAAGATCTTAAAGGAAGGAAATCAGGTAGCCAAAAGCAAGGCTAGTGAAGTCTTAAAACAAGTCAAACATCAAATGAAAATAGATTACGATAGCGAGTCGTAATCTATTTTTTATTGCTATGCGAAAGTTTTAATAAATGGTACAACCGATAGTGACGATCATCTAAAAATTGGTCAAGACTTTCTACCAAATGTCGATAGACAGCATTCATATCGCTTTCTTCTACTCCTCCATACTCGGCATATAGATACTGTAATTTGCTACAATCATTCTTCTTGTATGCATCTTCGATTTCGTGTCTTAGAAAGATACAGATCTTCTTTTCCCGACGCGTTAAAAATTCTTTTTTTCGATCACTTTCTAATACTTGGTAGGAAAACGTTCGCTCATCTAAGCGGTCCGCAATATCTAATATTTCTTCCTCTTCGTCTAATAACAATCCACTTTTATAGACACTCTTTCCTGTCTCGTCAAATTCAACTGCCATACAGTGCCTCCCATCCGAAAAAAGACACGCATATGGAACAAATCGTACATCATCGCGACCAAAGATTTCTGTTCGGTCCTTGATCTCAGACAACCCTTCCTTTAAGATAACATCACCGCCATATACTGCCTTCATCATTTCCTTACTTACACGAAATAAGGGAATCTTTTTGACGTGTTCTATGTCATCATTTTGATCCCACTCAAAAAATTCCAAACAATTTCGACTATCCATAAAGTTTAATAAAATATCATAGATATAGATCATACTTTGTTCCACCTTTCTTGAAGATCGTCACTGTTAGAATCAACAAACCAACGAGCGCTAAAAGACACTCTGGTCTCTTTACAAGAAATGACAGATATTCAGTCATAGTATAACCAAAGGAAAACAAATTCATGTAAAGGATCATCGAAGTGAATCCAATGATCGTAAGGCCAAACCCTAACAAAAAGAAAAAGACTCTAGCAATCACTTCTATCACCTTATTATAAGTATAGAGATATTTCTTTTTTTTATACAAAAGAAAAGGTACGATCTTGCGACAATACCATGGTTCCAAACTATAATGTCTTTAACATCTTTTCAATATGATTGTTTTTCTTTTTGCTCTCCAAATAGTAGTAAATGGAGAATAACACACTCGCGAAAGTTGCCACAATCATATCTAACATCGTATCCGTGACCCCTGTTTCCACATGTTGTAAATTATCTTTTAATAACGTATCAAAGGCATATTCAAAATACTCCCACACAGCTCCAATCGCCACACTAAAAAGAAGCATGAATAGGATGTTGAACCAGACACTATTATTTCGTAATTTAGAATGTTTCAGGATAATAAGAGCAATCAGCGAAGTCAACAAACCAGAAATGAAATGTGTTATCTTATCGAATCCTTGAGTTGCGGGGCGATTGTAAAGGTTCAAAACGCTCCCAAGAATCACACAACAGAAAGCAAATAAGTAGTACACGAACTTAAGGGTATCGTTCATCTCATACCGAAGGACTTTTTTGACGACAAATGGTACTAATAACACCGGGATTACTGCAAAAGCACAGGCAAGGCGTGAGGTATTTTGCAAAGACAACTGGTCATAAACATACCAAATATCAATGACAATAAATAAGAAGATCATGACATAATTAAGCTTTTTCATCGTGGTCCTCCTCTAACTTTCCCACTTCCACCCGATTGATCAAATCAAACTTCTTACTGATCTTATCGGTCGTGATGGAAACATTTTCGACATCTTTGTTTACAGCCTGAATACTCTTCGATAAATGCTCCCAACGTTCGCGATATCTTGCAAATTCAAGACCAAGTTTATTTAATTCCTCATGAATGACAGAGGTATACTGATCGCGCTCCATATTTTTCATGATCATCTCGACAACCGTAAGCGTACTGATCAAGGTTGTTGGTGAAGTAATCCAGACATGGTGTTTATACGCATAATCGATCACATCTTGATGATAAGCATTGATCTCGGCAAAGATGGCCTCAGCTGGCAAAAACATGATCGCTTGATCAGCCGTGACAGATGGAATAATATATTTACTACTGATCGCATCAATATGTTTCTTTACATCCGCTTTAAATAATTTTTCATACTGATCCCGTTCTGATTGTGGGAGGCTCTTATCAACCATCAATTGATAATGCTCAAGTGGAAACTTCGAATCGATGATAATCGTCCCTAATGGTTCCGGCGCAAATAAAACAGAATCAGCAATCGTTCCATTCGGTAACGTATACTGTAATTGATAAATTTTATCATTCTTTTCGCCAAATACATTCGCAAGAATATGCTTCAAATTGACTTCGCCAAAGATACCTCTACTCTTTTTATCTGTTAAGATACTCTATAACGATACAATATCAGTCGATAAGTGCTCAATCTTCTTCTGAGCTTCATCGATCTTGCTCAACCTTTCTAAGACAGACAAAAAGGTCTGATTTGTCTTTTCAAAATTCTGATTCAACTTCTCATTCGTCTTTTCGTTGATCATGATCAAACGCTTTTCTACCGTATCACTCAACTTGGTAAACTGATCTTGTAAATCTTGATTGATGTTTCCT
>CAZJUW010000015.1:0-9402 GCA_964549325.1 uncultured Muribaculaceae bacterium | reverse complement strand
TCCTACGGAAATGAAATGGCTTAAAAATATTAGAAATGAAGCGGATCGAATGAATATGCTTGTTACTGAATTATTAGAATTATCCGAAAGTGAAAAAGAAAATGTCAGTGAAATGGAGATAGAAAACCTATCGAAAGCAGTTGAATTATCAGTTTTAACATTTGAGGGAAGAACGTTTGAAAATAATCTAAAGTTAGATTATAAAATAGAAGAAAATATCCAAATGCAAATGAATGAAAATAGCATTAGACAATTAGTAGAAATCCTTTTAGATAATGCAATCAAACATGCAAAACAAAAAACTACCATCAATGTTACTTTAAAAAGTGAGAATGATCTGATAACGTTACTAGTAGCAAATCAAGGTGAAGAAATACCCAAAGGAGAAGAAGAGAAGATTTTTGAAAGATTTTATCGTGTTGATAAGGCAAGAAATAGAAAAGAAAATAGATATGGTTTAGGTCTTGCGATTGCGAAAAACATTGTAGAAAAACATCATGGAAAAATCAGTGCCTCTTCTAATAATGGGACAACTACATTTAAAGTTTTATTCAAAAAATAAAGCTTTTTTTTCGTTTAATTTTCATTTAATATATCTATAATATACCTATTCTAGCGAAGGGAAGGATATCTTTTGAAAAGAAGCATTGTAAACATCATCTTGCTTTTTGTGATGATTGCTTCCATACTAGGGATAGCAATTACGCTCAATCATGCGAAAAGTAACCTGACAGTGAATACGGATGAGCAAATAGAAGAAATGAGTGTGCCACCGCCAGATATGAATAACGAAAATATGGAGGAGCCTCCCAATCGTAATGTACAAACCAATATGAATTATCAAAGTAATCAACTTACTACAAATTACATCATCATCATTGGAATACTGAGTGGATTATTTTCACTATCGTTCATTTATTTATTGATGAGTGTAAGGAATCCTCAATTTTATAAAAATAAAGATAAAGTGATGATTTATATCTTAGGTAATATGATCTTAATGATAGGACTAACATTGGGAATCACTTTACTAGCAAATCATGTAATACTAAACAACAAAGTAAATACAGAAGAAGTAGATACAGAGAAAGATAAAGTAGTGTTAGATGAAAGTAATATTGTGAGTGAAGGAGAAATCAATTTAGATCAAGAGAATACGGATGTAACGATAACCTTAGGAGGAACCTATACATTTAGTGGATCGTTTACACATTCCATTATTATCGATGCAGAGATGGAAGATGTCACAATTGTTTTAAATGGAGTAGAGATAACCAATGAACAAACAGCCACCATTATAGGACTTGCTGCGAATAGGATCACTATTCGTTTAGCAGATGACTCTCTCAATAAATTAGCTGATGGCGGGAATTCTTCTTATGATGGTTGTATATTCAGTAATGCCGAACTAATTTTTGAAGGGAATGGAACATTAGAAGTCAATGGCGCGCAAAATGAAGGTGAAGGAATTGCGACTGATGCGCAAAATATAACATTCAATAGTGGAACATACATTATTACTTCGAATGATGATGGAATCAATGCTGGTGGCGATGGAGCAACCATCACTTTTCATGGAGGAACATTCTACATTGATGCTTCAGGTGATGGAATTGATTCTAATAAAAATGCCATAATAAATGATGGAACCATATTTGTGATCGGAAGTGATATTGGAGAAGATGCAGGAATCGACACGGATGATGGCTATACGATTAACGGCGGAATGGTTGTTGCTTTAGGAAGCGATATGATCGAAACACCAAAAGATAGTTCAACCCAAAAAGTAATCGCATTTTCATTAGATAGTGCCATTCGTAAGGAAACAATCGTCACTTTGTTGAAAGATGATGAAGTAATTGTAAGTTTTGAAGCTCCAAAGAGTTTTCAAACAATTATTATCAGCAGTGATGAATTAGACGATGGAGAATACACCTTATATACAGGTGGATCTCATAGTGGCAAACTTGTTAGTGGTATTTATACCGATGGAAGTTACACCAAAGGGAATATAGTAACAGTGAATAATGAGACTTCCTTTACGGTATCAAAAATAATCAATCTATTTGGAAATAGTGGTAGATAAGGAGAGAAAAAATGAAGAGAGTTACCAAAAATATCATATTAGTGATTTTAGTACTTATGGTAGGTGTAGCAATGTTTTTTACAATGAACTATGCCAAAAATCATGTTTTGACAAACACAAATACAAGCAATAACATGGGAGAGATGGGTGAAACTCCACCAGAGATACCTAGTGGTGAAAATAATAATGATTCTGCTAGTGAGCCACCAGAAAAACCTGATGGAGAAGCTGAAACTGGAGAATCTATGGGTGAGCCTCCTTCGCAACCGGAAGGAGAAAATAATGCGAATAACGGTGAACAACCACCAGAGATGCCAAACAATACCATGAATGACAATAGCTCCCAAGGGTTAGAAGTTATATATTATGTCGTATTGGGAATAGAGAGTTTCGTATTATCAAGTCTTATCATCTATTTCATCATGTCCAGATTCAATAAGAAAACGATAAAAGAAACATTCTCAAATGGTGATAAAGTTGTGATCGGTATTTTATCAACTCTTATCTTAACCTTGGCTATTACTTATTTAAGTGGAAAAATAACAACCGATTATTTCATAAATAATACCAATGGTCAAACAAATGGAAATAATCAACCGAATGGTTCACAAATAAGTTCTATTACTTATTCTGGAGTGAAGGAAATAACCGAAGATACAACGATTGATAGTGGAAGTTTCGCATCGACGGCAACAGATGAGAATGCCGTATTAGTAAGTGGAGATATTGATGTTCTATTATCTAATATTGAAGTTACTAAAACAGGTGATTCCGATGGTGGCGATAATAGTAACTTCTATGGAAATAATTCAGGCATTATTGCAAAAGATGGCGCTAATCTTGTATTAAAGAATATCACTGTAACTACGAATGCTAGTGGTGCTAATGGGGTCTTTAGTTATGGTGGATCAGCAACAACAGATAATGCTTCAAGTGATGGCACAACCATAACGATCAGTGATTCTACCATAACTACGACGGGAAATAATGCCGGTGGAATTATGACAACAGGTGGAGGAAACATGAAAGCTACGAATTTAACAATTAGTACAGCTGGTGTTTCAAGTGCAGCGATTAGAACGGATCGTGGTGGAGGAACTGTCGTTGTAGATGGAGGAACTTATACAACAACAGGAGCTGGGTCACCATCAATTTATTCTACTGCCAATATTACGGTAAGCAATGCTAAGCTAATCGCAAAAGCATCAGAAGGAATTGTGATAGAAGGCAAAAATACCGTAACGATTACTGCTTGTGATTTAACAGATAGTAATACAAAACTAAATGGGCAATCAACGACATATAAAAATATCTTCTTATATCAATCTATGAGTGGCGATGCAGCGAATGGAAATGCCGAGTTTACGGCAAAAGATAGCAAAATTACGACGAATAATGGGGATACTTTCTATGTTACCAATACAACTGCGACAATCAATCTTGAAAATAATACTATTGTAAATAACGATTCAACAGGTAATTTTTTGAGAGTACAAAAGGATTCGTGGGGAAATTCGGGATCGAATGGTGGAATTGTAACGCTTAATATGACGAATCAAAACGCTGTAGGTAATATTGTAATAGATTCTATCTCTACACTAGCTTTCACTTTGCAATCAGGTTCCTATTATGAAGGAATCATCAATGGTGATAATAGCGCTAAATCAATAACACTGACGTTAGATCAAACATCAAAAATTAAGTTGACTGGGGATAGTTATGTTAGTTCATTAGATAACAAAGATACAACAAATAACAACATTGATTTTAATGGGTATCAATTATATGTAAATGGCAAAGCGATCAATTAGTGTGGTATAGGTATTACTAGTGAAGATGCTAAATGGACAATTGATTTACAGACTTACTTGAAAGGAATGGCTAGAGGAAAGAAAAGAGCTATTAAAGCATAGAAATGCGTTTTCGAAAACTAAAAATAACTAGGTGACATCACAGAATCCTAGTTATTTTCTTGTTGATGATCAGTTTTTCTTCTAAGATGACGGCATTAGGAAACTTTGGCTTTAGCTGTTTCCAATCTTCTTGCGGTAGTTCTAATCGATATGTGACATTCTCTTCATACGTTTTTGTCATTTCGTAAGAAGAAAGTAGGTAGTCAATTTCTTTTTGGCTCGCATAGGAAATTGTGAATTCCACTTTATAACCTGGAACTAGTGGATAGAAAGAGGCCTGTTCTACAACCATACGAGCGGCTTTGTTATAGGCTCTAATCAACCCTCCAGCTCCTAACTTTATGCCACCAAAGTAACGGACGACGACTAAGAGGACATTCGTGACCTTATTTTGTTTTAAGACATTTAACATAGGAAGCCCGGCTGTCCCAGACGGTTCGCCATCGTCGCTTTCCTTTTCCTTGGAGGGAAGGATGTATGCATAACAGTAGTGCGTTGCGTCAGGATATTCCTTCTTGATCTTCGCGATAGTTTCCTTTAATTTCTTGTCATCCTGCCAGGGGATTAAAAAACTATAGAACTTTGATTTTTTGATTTCTAACATCGCCTTGAAAACAGTATCAATTGATTGCATTTCCATCACCAGTTTCATTATAAAGGAAAAAGTCTTGGGATTTCACGAATATTTGCAAAAAAAGACGTTAAAATATGATATGATAAAAACATAGGAGTGAAGGGTATGCACAAAAAAGGAAGAGAAGAAAAATTAAATACCAAAATGGCAAACGAAGTGATGGACCTTGGTAGTATCGTTTTAAAGATTTTAGCGGTACTCTTAGTCATTCTGATATTGTTAGTAGGAACGAATCTTTTAAAAAGCTGGCACATTTTAGCGGTCATTGGCACCATCCTCGTGGTGATTTCACCAGTCTTCATAGGACTTGTCATCGCTTGGATCTTCGATCCTTTCGTCACTTGGATGGAGAAACATAAGATCAGACGGGGACTTGGAACACTCGTAACCTATCTCTTGTTGTTTGGTGGCTTATTTCTAATCTTTGCCCTTATCATTCCAACTTTCTCGGAGCAGTTAAATGATTTCGTTGCTAGTATTCCAAATATTCTAAAGTCTATCAAAGGCTTTATCGGTGATATCTTTGACTATCTTTCTGATCTTTTCACCTACAATCTGCAATCGACGGAAGAAGCGGTCTTAAAGAAGATTGAAACTTTTGGGTTAGAGATTGCGACGGGACTACCAGATACGATCATTGGTGTTGCCAAAAACTTGATTAGTGCGGGAACTTCTATCGTCTTAGGACTCATGTTTGGTTTCTATTTACTATTAGATTTTCCGAGACTGGGGCGATACATCTCTAACATCATTCCCAAAAAGTGGCATCGCGATGCAGATCATTTGACAGAACGCTTAAATCATTCACTTCGCAGTTATGTCAACGGAACGTTACTGATCATGTTATTGGTCTTCTTAGCACAGTCTTTTGGCTTTTTGATTTCCGGTTTAAAAGCACCACTGCTGTTTGGATTGTTTTGTGCGATTACCAATATTATTCCGTATTTAGGGCCATATATCGGTGGTGCTCCAGCAGTCATCGTGGGCTTTTCCCAAAGTCCAGTGACAGGAATTTGTGCTTTGATTTCCGTCGTGATCGTTCAGCTAGTGGAATCCAACATCTTACAACCTGTCGTCATGGGAAAGACGATGAAACTACATCCTGTGACAATCATGATTGGCCTCCTAGTCTTCCAACACTTCTTTGGAATGCTTGGGCTAATCTTGGCAACGCCCCTCATTGCGACTGGTAAGATCTTAGGAGAATTCTGTTACAAGAAATGGAAGCAATACAAGAAAGAACAAGAAGCTCAAGAAACGGAGAAAAGTGCAACTACCTAGTTGAAAAGAGACGGGTTTCTTGTTACAATTTTAGTAGAAAAACGTTGAGGAAGAAAAGTACTTCTTCACAGTTGTCAAGAGAGTTGAGGTTTGGTGGAACTCAATCAGCTGTGGCTTAGGAAAGCTCCTTCCGAGTTTTACGGTTGCACCGTTATCACAAAAGTAAGACCAAATAGGGGATGGTACCGGGCAATTTTGTCCTCCTCGATGAAAAGGTCTTATTTTTAGTTAAGGAGGGTCTATGAAACTATATCTTTTGGCAGGAAAATCCGGATGTGGCAAAGATTACTTTGCCACAAAACTAAAGCGGGAATTTGAGGACGCTGGGAAAAAGGTATGTCTTCTCCGAATTGCTGCTCCACTTTATGACATGGCTTATCGTTATTTTGGATACGATCCAAAGCAGAAACCGAGAGCATTTTTACAGAAGATGGGAATTGAGGTCATTCAAGAAAAGCTTGGTAAGAAGTTCTTTCTTATCGATCGTCTATCTGAGGATATTGAAGTCTTAGACCAATTCTTTGATGTTGGAATCATCTGTGATGGGAGATTACCTAGTGAATTTAACGAATTGAAACGGCGCTATCCAGATCTTTTGATCTATCACGTCATCCGCCAAAATTATGAAAGTACCCTGTCGCCAGAAGAACAAGAACACATCACCGAGACAAGCGTCGATATTTATCACGATTATGACGAAGTCATTGAAAATAAAAGTGATGAGGAACTTTGAAAGAAAGCAAAAGAAATCGTAAAGAAGGAAGGAATAGAAAAATGAAAAAATTGGTAGCGGTTGTTGGTATGTCAGGAACCGGAAAGAGCGTTGCGACAGATTATCTCGAGTCAAAAGGCTGGACGAAAATCTACTTTGGTGGACTCATCTATGACAAAATGAAAGAGGCTGGAATTGAAATTACACCGGAGTCACAAGCAAAATTCCGCTGGCAGCTACGACAAAAGTATGGTATGGCTGCCGTCGCCGTATTGTTGCTTCCTAAGATCAGAGAGGCTTTTGCACGAGGAGATACTGTCTTGGATGGGCTCTATTCTTGGGAAGAATATTGTGTATTAAGAGACGAATTTGGGGATCATCTCAAAATGATCTGTATCGTTACAGACAAGCACATTCGTTATGAGCGCATTGCGATACGAAAAGAACGTCCCTTTACGCACGATGAAATTGTAAATCGTGATCTATCTGAAATCTCGTTACAAAAAGGTGGACCTATCGCTTATGCGGATTATTTCATCTTCAATAATGGCACGCTCGAAGCATATTATAACCGATTAGAAGAGATTTTAATGGATCTCGAACAGAGAGGAACGAAATAGGAAATGAAGCAATTAACAAGTAACGAAATTAGGCAGAAGTGGCATGACTTCTTCGTGAGCAAAGGCCACAGTTGGATCGAAAGTGCTCCTTTGATCCCAGAACAAGATGATAGTTTGTTATGGATCAATGCAGGGGTAACACCATTAAAGAAATATTTTGATGGAACGGTGGTTCCTGAAAATAAACGAATTGCTTATATTCAAAAATGCCTTCGTACGACGGACATCGAGAACGTCGGTGTTACCAAGAGGCATCAAACCTTCTTCGAAATGATGGGAAACTTCTCCATCGGGGATTATTTTCGTGAAGAAGCTTTTGAATTTGCTTACGAGCTATTGACGAGTTCGGAATGGTTTTGTATTCCAAAAGAGAAGCTTTACATGACGATTTATACCAATGATGAAGCCAGTTTTCAAAAGTGGACTAGTCTTGGAGTTGAACCAAATCATATCATTCGTCTTGATGAAAATTTTTGGGAAATTGGAGAAGGACCTTGTGGCCCTGATAGTGAAATCTTCTTCGACCGTGGAGAAAAGTATGATTTTGATGGAACTGCGTTTGAAAAGTTCCAACAGGATGAAGAACAAGAGCGTTATATCGAAATTTGGAATATTGTTCTTAGTCAATATAATGCGGAAACTGGTGTAAAAAGAGAAGATTACAAAGAACTTCCTCATAAAAATATCGATACTGGTGCAGGACTAGAACGTTGGTGTTGTATCTTTCAGGACGTCGACAGTAATTTCGATACTGATCTTTTCCAACCGATCATTCAAGAAATCTCAGCGATGAGTGGTGTGAAATACGAGGGACAAATGGCTTTTAAGGTGATTGCTGATCACGTTCGGGCATTAACCTTTGCGCTAGCGGATGGTGCGACTTTTGCGAACGTTGGTCGTGGCTATGTTCTTCGAAGACTTCTTCGGCGAAGTGTCCGCTTTGGAAAAAAAATAGGTTTCTTAGAACCATTTCTTTATCAATTAGTTGGCATCGTCGTTGAAGGAATGAAAGAAGCCTATCCTTATTTATTGGAACGTAGAGCGGAAGTAATGAGCTTAATCTACGAAGAGGAAAAACTTTTCCATACTACGTTAGCGGCAGGGGAACGCCGTCTATATGAACTGATGAATCAATCACACGACCATACGATTAGTGGCTATGATGCCTTTAAATTATATGATACCTATGGCTTTCCATTCGAACTTACGCTGGAATATCTAGCTGAAAGTGACTTTACGGTTTCCAAAGAAGAATTTGATCGTTACATGGCAGAACAAAGAACACTGGCAAAAAGTGCCCGAAAACAAGATAGTGCCTTCGGGATGCAACAGGAAGAATTGTTAAACTTTAAAGAACCTTCCGAGTTTCTCTACGGAATAGATACCGTGAAGTCCTATGTCATTGGACTGTTCCAAGATGGAAAAGCAGTAACAGAGTTAAGTGAAAGCGGCTATGTCATTTTAAATGAAACCTGTTTTTATGCCACTTCAGGTGGCCAAGTTGCCGATACAGGGATGCTTGTAGGAAAAAACTTTAAAGCACATGTAACGGATGTCAGCAAGGCACCAAATGGGCAGCATATTCATAAAGTAGAACTCTTAGAAGGAAAGATCCAACTGAAAGAAGAGTGTGAAGCTTCCATCGATCTAGAGCGTCGGCAGGAAATTAGTCATAATCACAGTAGCGTTCACATCCTTCAAAATATCCTGCAAGAAGTCTTAGATAAAGGAATTCATCAAGCGGGTTCTTATGTTGATGAACATAAATTTCACTTTGATTTCCATTATTCCGGTAAAATTAGGGAAGAAGAACTGGTCAAAATTGAGAAGAATGTAAACGAAGTGATCTCTTCTTCTGTCGCTACTGTGACGGAAGTGATGTCGCTAGAAGAGGCCAAAAAGACTGGTGCAATGGCTTTATTCGATGATAAGTACCAAAACGATGTACGTGTCGTGCGCATCGGCAATTCTTTGGAACTCTGTGGTGGAACTCATGTTGGAAATACGAAAGAAATCAAGCATTGTGCCCTCATCAGTTGTGAATCGAAAGGAAGCAATCTCTATCGTATCACAGGAGTAACAGGATCTTCTTGCGCAGGAGCCTTAAAAGAGGCGATCAGTCCATATAACCAAGAGATGATGCGTTCTCTTGCAAA
>CAZJUW010000014.1:0-9515 GCA_964549325.1 uncultured Muribaculaceae bacterium | reverse complement strand
TGATAGTTTATTATACATTCTAAATAAATTTTGGAATGTAATTGTTGCAAGAGTCTTCGTTTCCTGATTGATCTTTACGCCTTCTTTGGCTTCAATTGCTTGGTGTAATCCATCGCTATAGGCACGTCCTGGCATCAACCGGCCTGTAAACGGATCAACGATAACAACTTTATCTTCTTTCACAACATAATCCACGTCACGCTTCATCGCATAATTGGCACGTAATGCTTGATTGATGTAGTGAACTAACGTCGTATTTTCCACGTCGTAAAGGTTTTCGACATGAAAGGCC
Source organism: uncultured Muribaculaceae bacterium (assembly GCA_964549325.1). GTDB lineage: Bacteria > Bacillota_I > Bacilli_A > RF39 > UBA660 > CARZYU01. Next base: position 9,223 of record CAZJUW010000014.1, on the reverse strand, counting down.
TTCTCTCCCTTCTTCGCTCCTTCATCCGTTAGATTTACAGCCTTCGTCTTTTCATCGTAAATAAAGTCTTTATCTTCCTTAAGTGACTTTGCAAAATGATCAGCATCTAAATACAAGTTCGCACTTCGCATCTGGCCACCAGAAATGATAAGTGGTGTTCTCGCTTCATCGATCAAGGCTGAATCTACTTCATCGATAATCGCAAAGTGAAGCGGTCTTAAAACACGATCTTCCTTGCGTACCACCATGTTATCGCGGAGGTAATCGAATCCTACTTCATTGTTCGTCGTATAAGTAATATCGCATCCATATGCTTCCTGTTTTTGTTTCGCAGTTAAATCTCTTAAATTCACACCAACCGTCAAGCCAAGAGATTCATAGACAGGACCCATCCACTCTGCATTCCGGGCAGTCAAGTACTCGTTTACGGTAATGACATGAACGCCCTTTTCTTCTAGTGCATTTAAGTAAGCTGGAAAGGTCGTAACTAATGTCTTCCCTTCACCAGTCTTTAACTCTGCTACATTTCCATAATGAATTGCAATCGCACCCAGTAATTGAACATGAAAGGCCTTTTCATTTAAAGCACGAAAAGCTGCTTCCCTTACGACGGCATATGCCTCTACTAACAGATCATCTAGTGTTTCGCCTTCACTGAGCCGTTTCTTAAATTCTTTTGTCTTTCCTTTTAACTCTGCATCGGTCAACTTTTGCATGTCAGTATCTAACGCCTCGATTTGTTCTGCCAGCGTATTAAATTTCTTTAATTCTTTATATTCATGGTCGAATATGCTTTTTAAAAATGCCATATATCCATCTCCTCAATAAGAATTTTACCAGAAAACAGTGAAGAATAAAAGACAAAGAGTTGCGTTTTCTCTTTGCCTTTTATTTTTATTTTTATATCAATCGTTATTCTGCTTCAATAATTCCATAACCACCATCATTGCGCTTATAAATGAGGGTTGGTTGATTGGTCTCCGCATCCTTATATAGATAGAACTGATGACCTAACAGTTCCATTTGAATGATTGCTTCTTCTTCCGTCATTGGTTTTACGGCAATTTTCTTACGTTTTACAATCAGTTCCTCTGGTTCCTCTTCTTCTACTTCTGAATAAATAAATTCTTCTACAACCGTTGGAGCTTGTCTTTGTAATCTTGTCTTGTTTTTTCGAACCTGACGTTCTAATTTGTCTATGATAGCATCAACTGCTGCATAGAAATCAGGCTGTTCTTCTTCCGCTCTTAAAATAAAATTATGTAAAGGAATAGTGATTTCAATTTTTTGTCTACGATCCTTTACTTTGATTACAATTGTAGCTTTTACATCATCATTATTTTTGAGATATTTTTCAAGCCGTTGTAACTTATCCTCTATATAAGCTTTCATTGCTTCCGTAACCTGAATTTTATCTCCTCTGATTACTAATTCCATAGCATCATCCTCCTATTTGAAGTATATCATATCTATACAAAAAAGCCAACTACTTCATCATAGCTGGCTCTTTGATCACGGTAACATTCACTGCCTGTAAGCCCTTAGCAGTCTCGATCAGTTTAAAATTGACTAATTGGCCTTCCGTCAGTGATTTATAACCATCTTGTTCTATCGCTGAATAATGTACGAAAATATCTTCGTTTTCTTTGTATTCGATAAATCCATACCCTTTTTCATTGTTGAACCACTTCACTCTTGCTTCCATCATACTAAACACCTCTCCTTCTACATTCTTTTCCTCGTTGATCGGGCGAGTAATTTCATTTTAACACGCTGATTGAAAATACCTTCTCGATTCTTTAAGTCGTCATTTTCTCGCCGTGAACAGTGTCGAAAAATGTCACTTTGCTATATTCATTACCGAAAAAGGACAAAAAACGACAATTCACAGAATTTTGATAAAAATTATTTTTCTTTTATTACTATGAAAAAGGAATAGGGAGGATGTAGATAATGAAGCAGTCTTTTCTAAATCATTCTATCAACTTTATTACAAAAAATCATCCCAACTATACAGCTGATGATATAGAAAAATTATCCTATGGTTTAGAAGGAATTTACCTTACTATTACCAAAATTATTATCATTATTGCACTCTCTCTATTACTAAATATATTGAAAGAAACTTTATTTCTTCTACTATTAGTCAACCTCATTCGATTTACAGGATTCGGATTCCATGCAGGAAAAAGTTTAGATTGTCTTATCTTTTCAGGCCTATTATTTTTGGGATTTCCACTACTTTCTAAAAACATTACTATCCCAGTCTATATCCAAATCATGATTTGTATAGTTTGTGTAATAGTCTTTCTAATTTATGCTCCTGCAGATACAGAAAAGAGACCTCTTACAAACAAAAAGAAGAGAATTGTGCGAAAGATTGGTACACTTTTGATTTCGTTTGCTTATATTGTTGCAGTCGTCTTAATCAAAAAGCCCATCTATTCCAACCTCTTTCTCTTTAGCCTCATTATCGAGGGAGTCATGATTCTACCAATCACCTACAGAGTATTTCATCAACCTTATGCCAATTACAAAAAAAATTAAGCTGATTTAAATACATTGAGTATTTAGATATAAATTATATACATAGGAGGAGTTCAGACAATGAAAAAGAAAATTGCTGGTGCATTAGCTGCTGTTGCTATGTTAGTAACCGGAGCTGCTAGTATGGGTTGCGTTTTGATCTTATGTGACGAACCTAAAGCCATCAAAGGAATGGACTAAAAGAGTACTCCAATACTCTTTTATTGTTCATCAAATGATAGTTTTGTTATATAGTATTTTTTAACAATAGATTGCTCCATTTTGAATCGAGGATCTTTTTTTATGATTTTATTTGCAAAATACAATCCATTACCACGTCTCTTACCCTTTGTGCTTACGCCTTTCTTATTCATTTTATCTAAGTCTGGGCGTACTTGGAACGTATTTGAAATAGTAAAATATAATTGATCCCTCAATGTATAAATCTCAATTGCTATCTCTTTTTTTCTTGCATTTTCCGCAGCTTCAATCGCATTGTCGATATAGATTCCCAATAAGTTGCAGCAATCTTTTGAATCCCCGATTTTTTTGATTTTCTGTTTTACCCTGGGACTAACATCGACAGTAATATGGATATTTTTACTCCGAGCAACCGAAATTTTGTAATATAAAAGAGCTTTCATCGTACTCTTAGGCAAGTTCTTTAGTTCTTCTAACCACTTGTCATCAATTACTCTTACATCTTTTAGAATATCATCTATCTTTTCAATAATTTTCTTATTATTCGTCATATTTCGAATAGAACCTAATGTATTCTTCCACTCATGTCTTGTCAGCTTGTCATTCTCAATTGCGTCTTCATAAACTTCCACGTGGTCCCATAACATTTGGTATTCCGCATTGATCTTATTACTGAAATTCTTTTCTTTCAAATAAAAGAATAAAATAATTACAAATATTACCATTACTACAATATTGAAAAAGTAGGATAAGTTAAGATGAAAATTATTAGAAATATTTCCTACTAATATACTTAGGCTTATCATAATTAAAAACAGACAAATGATAATATTATCATAGGTTTCACCAGAAAAATTAGAAATTAGACTGTTCGTTTTCTTTCGAAATGAAGGAATAAAGGATATCCCAATCGATATCATATCTACTAATAAATTTGATGTAAGAATATAATACCAAATTGATCTCATTCTTTCTACCGTTGTGATGTTTACCATAACAATTGACACAATGGCGTCTGATAAGAATACAATTGCCATTTGTATTCCGGCGGTAATAGCGGACTTCGTCAAACATATTCCAAAAATATTTCTATAAATTAAAACAATACATAAAAAGTACATCACTGGAGACACCAAGTGATATTTGGTGTCATATGATAACAGAATGATCATAGCCATCGAGAGGATTAACAAAATCTTTTTGGGCGTATCAATTCTTGTCTCCACATTTAATAAATTTTTCATAACTTGGAATATCGTTAACGCCATCATAATACAACTGATTCCTGTTGCAACTACACTAGCCACGTTTCGTCAACTCCTTTTTCTTATCTCTCGCTATAGAATATGTGGTCATACCATTTTTGAAGGTAATTTTGTTTTCTCTCACTTCATATTTTTTCATCTGATCGACATTGATAATCATGCTACGATGAACCTTCAAAAAGCGATTATCTAACTTCTTTAAAATTTCATTTAAAGTACCAGAAATGGTATATTCCCCATCAGTAGTTTGAATATGGCATCTTTTACTATCTGGTTCTTTTTCGATATAAATAATATGTCGATATTCTATTCTGTAAAAAATATGATTGTACTCATAACGAAGAGCCTTGTATCTCGCATTATAATTTTTCAATGCCTTTCCAAGTGCAGATTTGATTTCCTTTTCACAATCATCTAGTTTATTGATGAAATCAAAAAGAGCTAATCTACTTGTGAGAGCTTCATATCGATATTGTCCAAAAGAAGTAACCATGATTAAAACAGAGGACCAATCATCGATTTCTTCTCTGATCATCCGCGCTGCATCCATACCAGTTCCACAGCTTGTCTTGATATCTAAAAAATAAATTTTAAAGCCAAGTTCGGACTTTGCTATACTCTCAAATTTCTTGGTATAACCAGAAAATTCATAAAAGTGATAATCAATATCATAACTCATCATAAAGTTTTCTGTTATTGTCCTAATATGTTTTCTAAAATCTACATCATCTTCACAGATTATAAAATTTAACATGCTTCCTCCTATTTTACAATTTTGCTTTCATTTTACCATATTATGGAATTCTTTTTCGACAAAAACCGCAAAAAAAGGAGCTATGATACTAGTCCTTGTCAAGTAAACATGAAACAAAAAGATCAAGTAATGATCCCTCATGTATGAAATATTATTGATTCAAAAATCGTATCATCCATAACTCATTGATAGGTTATTTGTATGTCGTTCCATGAAAAATACCTCCAAAGTTCTTTCCAAATAAATTTTAGCATATTTCTATGTTCATTTATTTCGTGTGAACTTGAAAGGCATTATCATCTTTTTTTGGTTTCTTTCTTCTTAGAAGGGACTAACTTTTCCTTGACTCCAGACTCAATTTCCTTTACCTTTTTTGACCCCTTATCTGAAATAATACTAGTATGGAGTACGAACCAAAAGACCAGGAGAAACAGTGCAATATAAATTACTCTTCCGAAGTATGGATTATATACAGTATAAATAATAGAAGCTACCGCAAAACAGATATCAATCCCATAGATGATGAGTACCGTCGCACGCTGAGAAAAGTTCATACCAAGTAATTGGTGATGCAGATGCTGTCGATCTGCCGAAAAAATAGGTTGATGTTTTAGTGCTCTTCTAATAATGGCAAAGAGGGTATCTAGAATTGGAATTGCTAAAATCATCAGTGGAATGAAGAAGGAAATTAAAGCTGGTCCTTTAAACTCCAATAACGTAATGATGGAAATGATGAAACCCATGAACGTTGCACAATCTCCTGCAAAGATCTTAGCTGGATAAAAATTGTGAACTAAAAATCCCAATGTAGAACCCAACATGATGAAAGTAAGTAACATGACCAGGCTTCCACTTCTGCCTTGTGCATAGCCAATAATGCCAATCGTCAAATAGAAAATGGAAGAAATGCCGCCACTTAATCCGTCGATGCCATCGATCAGATTGATAACGTTCGTGCATGCAACAATAAAGAAAATGGTTAATGGATAAGCAAGAACACCAAAGTCAAAGGAAAATCCAAAGGCCGTAATATTATTCAAAAGAAAGTTCCCGTAAAAGACCAGAACACAAGCAGCAATGATATGTCCTAAAAACTTCTGCCATGCTTTTATCGGTTTGATGTCATCGATCACACCTGTTAAAATAACGATAAAACTGCCAATTAAAATGGAGTTCATCTGGATACTTTCAACACCAAAGAGCATATATCCTATTAGGAACCCTAAGAATATTCCAAGTCCCCCTAATTTTGGAATCGGATGGTCATGGATATGACGATGTCCCTCATCTTCCCGTGGTGTATCGATCGCTCCAATATGGTTGGCAATTCTCTTCATGATCGGCATGATACAAACTGAGAATAAAAAGGTAACGAGGGTGATTTTAATGAGACTATCAATCTCTTGGCCAAACATAAGATCGCCTCTTTTCTAACCAAATTATAACAAACTTTATGAGATTCGCAAAATGAATTGCTTATTTGTTAATATACAATGAAAAAGGAAACGTCTTTTCTGTTTCCTAATCTTCTTTTAATTGTTTTCTATCTTCTAATAAAATCCCCGTTCCATCCGCAACACAAGTAAGTGGTGAGTCTGCAACTAGAATTGGAACTTTTAATGATTCTTGTAAGACTTCTCGGATACCTTTTAATAACGCACCACCACCTGTTAGAATGATTCCCCTGTCTACAATATCAGCGGATAACTCTGGTGGGGTCTGTTCTAAGACTGATTTGATCGTTTTAATTAAACTCTGAATCGCTTCATGGATTGCTTCCTCGACTTCTTCCGCATTGATCGTAATCGTTTTAGGAAGGCCTGTAATCAGATCTCGCCCTTTTACCTCCATCTTCTTCTTTTTGTCAGGATGATGCACGTCCGCTAATTGAATCTTGATCGTTTCAGCAGTCTTGTCACCTATCAGTAATTGATACTTTTCCTTAATGTACTTGATGATTTGTCCATCAAAACTATTTCCCGCAAGACGGATGGAAGAACTCGTCACAATGTCATTTAAAGATAATACGGCAACATCGGTCGTTCCACCACCAATGTCTACAATCATACTGGCGCTCGGCTTTGAAATATCAACACCTGCCCCAATCGCTGCCACTTTTGGTTCTGTCTCTAAGTACACTTCTTTCGCTCCAGTACGTTCTGCTGCCTCTCGGATGGCATTGCGTTCTACCTGAGTCGTATTCGATGGGCAACAAATCAGGATCCGTGGTTTTGTCATGGCACGTTTTCCCATTGCTTTTGTTAGAAAAGATTCTAACATCAGTTCTGCAATTTCAAAATCAGCAATGACGCCGTCTTTCATCGGCCGGATCGCTTTCAGTTTCCCGGGCGTCCTTCCTAACATATCATAAGCTTCTTTGCCAACGGCTATCACGTTTTTCGAATCAGTCTCAATCGCCACGACGGAAGGTTCATTGATGACGATGCCTTCTCCCTTTATATAGATCAAAACATTTGCTGTTCCTAGATCGATTCCAATATCCTTTGCCATAGTTTCACATCCATTCAATGTTATTATTCGACTGGATGAATCATTTTATACGTTGTTTGGTCAGCATTTTGTATTTTCGTCTCGTAGACTCTCCACCATGTAAGTGTCTCGTTGCAATATGTTCTTGAAAAATATCGGCAACCGATGTATATAAGGCTGCATCGATTCGTGGCAAGCGAATTCGTAAGTCTTTATGCACAGTGCTCTTACTGATGCCTTCTTCTTTGGCCACCTCCCGAATGGTTAGATCGTCTATGGCAACTAATGTTGCCTCTCGCTTTACGCGGTTTATCAGTTCTAAATTCATAGTTTCCCTCTTTCCCTACAGCATATGATGTGAAAAAGAAGGTATGAAAAAAAGAAACCGACTTAGTTTTCAGTTTCTTCTAATGCTTGATCAAAATACTTTTCAGGATCGACAACCTGTCCTTTTTTCGATATTTCAAAATGCAAATGATTTACAAGCTCTGGGTTTAATTCATTTGTTCCAGATTTACCGATTACTTGTCCTTGTTTGACTGTATCGTCTTTCTTGACAGAGACTTCTCCTAAACTTTGATAGACACTAATTAAGTCATTATTGTGTCGTATCTCCACAGTTTTTCCAAGTAGCTCATCCTCTTTGACGTCAATCACAGTTCCATCTAACACAGAGATGACATCGAATGCCTCTTCTAAAGTAAAATCAACACCTGAGTTCTGCATGTATGTTCCTTCGTGATAGATAATGGAGTTTTCTTGTCTTGTTTGATCGTCCGTATAATCATAATAATACTTTACTTCTTTCACCTTTTCATTTGTATACGGTCGAATCAGTTTGAGACTGTCCTCGGTCATGACAGGAATTGTCATATCAAAGGTATCCTCACTGACATAAGTAAGTGTTTCCTCTGGTTTCATCGTCCGCTGAGACAACAGCACACCACCGACGACAACGAATAAGATTCCTAGATAAGTAATTGGTAATACATATGGTTTGAATCGCAATTTTTTTTGCATTAAATTTCACCTCATTTAGAGTTTTTCCACAAAGTGAAATTTTATACAAAGAAAAAGGATTACTTTCCCTTTCTTTCCTCTTCATACGTTTTTATCATATCAATCCTTCGTTGATGTCGCTCTAAATGTGAAAATGGCGTTTTTAAAAAAGCATCAACAATATTTTTGGCACGAAAGGAAGACATTTCTCCACTGATCGCCAAAACATTTGCATCGTTATCTTTACGAGACCAAATAGCTTCTTTCACACGATCCACTTTTGCACAACGAACTCCCTTTACTTTATTACAAGCGATGCTAATGCCAATTCCCGTTCCACAAATCGCAATCCCCATATCGATTGCCTTATCTACAATCGCTTCTCCTAAAGTAAATGCAAACGTTGGATAGTCAACAGACTCCTTACTCGTCGTCCCAAAATCAATCACTTCGTAATCTAGGTTTGTTAAATAAGTTACTATTTTTTCTTTTAAGCGAAAACCACGATGATCACATGCAATTCCTATTATCATAATATTTCCTCACATTCTATTTCTATTATATACTAAAACTAGATCTCACACAAAAAAAGAAAGCGAATTTGCTTTCTTATTCGGCATTCTGTGTTAAGCCATACTTTTTGTTAAACTTTTCTACACGTCCTGTCTTTGATGTTCTATTCTGCTTTCCCGTATAGAATGGATGGCATTTTGAACATACTTCAACACTAATTTCATCTTTCGTTGAACGTGTTGTGAACGTCTCTCCACAAGCGCAAGTCACTTTTGCTTCTTTGTACTCTGGATGAATTCCTGCTTTCATTTTCTCTCTCCTTCCGCCATGATTTCCTATGAAACCATAGTAATAAATGCGTTTTTACTATATCAAAAAATTGGTGCTTTGGCAAGTCAATTCCAAACATTCTTCTCCAAATTATGGTTAATTTATGATAATGTCTTAAGTGTTAACTTTAGAAAATGTCTCAAGT
>CAZJUW010000013.1:0-9660 GCA_964549325.1 uncultured Muribaculaceae bacterium | reverse complement strand
AATTATTATGGTCAACTAGGCGATGGCACAACAGAAGATAAGACAACTCCAATCAAGATCATGGACGATGTAGCTCAAGTCTCGGCAGGATATAATTATACGATGATCCTCAAGACTGATGGAAGTCTATGGGCGACAGGATATAATAGTTCCGGTCAACTAGGGGATGGAACGACAGAAAATAAAACAACTCCAGTGAAGATCATGGATGATGTCGCCCAAGTCTCGGCAGGTAATACTCATACATTGATTGTCAAAACTGATGGAAGTTTATGGGGAACAGGATTTAATGGTAATTATCAATTAGGTAACGGTGAAGACTTGCAGATGGATGAAGTCACAGTCCCAGCAAAGATCATGGATGATGTCGCCCAAGTGTCGGCAGGATATCAGCATACGATGATCATCAAGACCGATAGCTCTCTATGGGCGATTGGATATGGTAGTGGATTAGGAGCTGGTGCAGTGAAATATGCGAAAACTCCAGTGAAGATCATGAATAATGTCATCCAAGTCTCGGCGTGTCCGCATACGATGATCATTAAGACCGATGGCTCTCTATGGGCTACAGGAGCCAATGACAATGGTCAATTAGGAGATGGCACGACGACGAGTACTTCGATTCCAGTGAAGATTGCTTAATGTGGTTGATGACGATGCCTTCTCCCCTTTATATAGATCAAAATAACTTCTTTTGGGAGAGTAAGCTCTCCTTTTTGGTTGCACAAAGCACTGAACCCGGAAACTGTATTCAATATAGTATGGGAAGAAGACATTAACATTTTGAATACTGTTTCTATGACTTTATACAAGTGTATAGGTCCTTTATCTTTGAGTGAAGTCCTTCCAAAAGTATTTTTCTTGTTTTTAAATTTATGTTAATATAGATGCATAGGGGGAGTATATGGAAGTTATATTTCAAAAGCATCTTGAATTCATTGTGTCTTGGCTTCAAGATGAGTTATCGAAAGTGGAAAACTTTTATCTTGATCAGGAAATGATTAAGGATGAATTGGCGGAGATTATCGAAGGGGAACAAAAATACTTTGAGGAAACTCTTACAGTCGAAGACGCAGACTTAGAAGAGGAGATTTTGGCCTATCAGGAGCTTGATGATGAAGAAGAACCTAAGGAACTGGGAAGCTCTAGTGAGCCTCCAGAAGAGGGATCTGTCTGTGAATTAGATGATTTGGATATTTCACCTATTTTTGAAAGAAAATTAGATGTAGATTATTATTGTAGCATTGATCCATTGCTTTTCTACTTGGGAGCTGAAATCCACATATTGAAGTATAAGATACCATCTTTTTATAAGGAAATATTGAGCTCGTTATTGGAAATTTATTGTGAACAATACTTTTATCTAGAGGATCCATTTGTCAATGGTGTCGTGAAATAGAAAACGATCAATTATGACACTGCCGAGCTTTATTTTAATACGTATCCTAACTTATTCTATGAGTGTTTGGATACTGCGCTTGAATACACAGATGATATCAGCTCAGAAAAGGATATTCAAATGCTTTCTCATTTTCAAGAAGTGGGAGATACTTTATATTCAGAACTGACGCCATATGCACATTTTGATTATGAGATTGCCAAACATAATTGGTCTTCTTTCACACAAACGTTAGAAGAGAAGACTTATCAAAAGAAAAAACGAAGCGACGATCCTTCTTCTAAGCAGACAAACGGGTGATTATGATGAATGAAAATGAGATCGAAGAAATTAGTTACCGTTTGTAAAGACAGAAGAGATGTATGATTTATCAACCTTAGTAACAGCAACATTGATGGCTGATCAAGATGATCATAAACCATTGACAATGATTCAGGAACTTTTGAATATGGATCCTACCTTTTATGGAGAAGATATGGTCTTGCCATATACGTTTATTTTTGTGAAGAAAAAAGTTCATTTTCAAACAGTGGATGGGGAAGATTGTTATGGTATTTTCTATCGTGAACCATTTGCGGGTGTCTGTGACTGTGTCTTTTCTATGAATAGTATTGAAGCGCTGGAGCAGGCATATTGCGGGACTTGCCTTAACGATGAAAATATGTTGGAGTTGAATTTTTTTACGCAAGAGGAAATACGCTCCGGAGTGGTATCCAAAACCCGTCTTTTTGAATACTTTACTTGGATTAACTTTATGAATGGAGGATTAAAGAGCACTGGATTTCAATTTATAAAAAAACCTATTGCTTGATTTCAATAGGCTTTTTAATGTCTAAAATGACTGGTAAGATGATTGGACGTCGGTCCGTCATCTTTTGTACATATGGAATCAGGTCCGCGGTGATCTGATTTTTGATATCTAGGAAGCTTGCCGTAGGATCTTTCAACTTTTCGCGAATCGAATTGGCGGTGATTCCTTCGATCTTATGGATCAATTCTTCGTTTTCGTTAATGAGAATGAAACCACGAGTCGTGATATTTGGTTTGATTAACAATTCTCGTTTCCTCATATCGATATTGGCAATGACGACCAAAATGCCATCACTTGCCATGATTTTACGATCTTTTAAAACGGCTCCACCGATTTCACCAATGCGATTTCCATCGACGTAGACGTCAGGGGCAGGAATGCTACCATCTTTTGTAATGACACCATCTACCATCGAAAGAATATCACCATTTTGCAAGATAAACGTATTCTCCTTCGGAATGCCACAGTCAATACCAATATCAGCGTGATGCTTTAACATTCGGTATTCGCCATGGAATGGCATCAGATACTTCGGCATGATCAAACGAATCATCAGCTTTAATTCCTCTTCGTTTGCGTGACCTGAAGTGTGCAAGTCCGTCATCAAATTGCTGGTAAAGACGCGTACACCTTTTAAGTAGAGCTTGTTAATCGTCTTAGAAACAGATAACGCATTTCCTGGAATCGTGGAAGAAGAGAAGATGACGATATCATCTGGTCGTAGTTTGATCTGCTTGTGCGTTCCTTCGGCAATCCGCGAAAGCGCGGCAAGTGGTTCTCCTTGGGAACCGGTACAAAGGATCGTCACTTCATTTGGTTTTAATTGATTGACCTCTTCTGGTGTAATCAACAATTCTTTATGGTCGATGTATCCTCCCTTGATCGAGATATTGATATTATTCTCCATACTTCGACCAAAGACACAGATCTTCCGATGATGCTTAAAACACGTTTCAACGATGTGTTTTAAACGGTAGATGTTCGAGGCAAACGTGGCGATGATGATGCGCTCATTCTGATAAGTGTCGAAGATATCATTTAAGGCAGTGTCTACTTTCGATTCACTTGTCGACATACCTTCGTTGAGTGCATTCGTACTGTCACTTAATAGTAACGTCACGCCACGTTTTCCGATTTCAGCCATCTTATGTAAGTTTGCAACTGGACCGATGGGGGTCAAGTCAAATTTGAAGTCTCCCGTTGTTACGATTCTACCGTTCGGCGTAGAGACACAGATTCCATGAGAATCTGGAATTGAGTGGGTCGTTCGAAAAAACTCCACTTCGATGTTTTGAAAGGTTAGTTTCGTATCTTCAGTGTAGACGAATAGATTGTCGTAGCGAATGTTTCGGTCCTCTAACTTGAGGGCAATCAACTCTTTCGCCTGATTTGGCGCATAAATTGCTGGAATATTGACCGTCTGAAGAAGAAATGGAATTCCTCCAATATGGTCTTCATGACCATGCGTAATAATAAGAGCTTTGATCTTACTCTCGTTTTCCTTCAAGAAAGTATAATCAGGAAGTACATAATCAATTCCTAACAGTTCCCCCTCAGGGAAGCTAACACCTGCATCAATAATAACAATCTCGTCACCATGCATTACACAATACATGTTTTTTCCGATTTCACCTAACCCACCCAAAACAATGATCTTTGTTTCGATTGGTTGTTTCATTTTAACTCCTTTCTTTCGTATTCTTTCATACCAAAAGAACTAACCGCTATACATATTATCATAGATTTTTCGTTTTGTCTACTTTCCAGTTCTGGGTATTTTTAGTAAAATGGATCATAGAAAGAGGGACTATTATGCGAAAGAGGACTTGGATTTTACTTGGAATCGGTGTTGTGATCGTGATTGCGACGATCGTAGGAGTCATTTATTATTTGACGCATCGTTTAGTGATCGATAATACGAAGTTCATTTTGAAAAATTCATTGATAGCGGATGTGTACAGCGAGGTGACCATAAGCGACTATCTTGATTCGATCGAAGGAAAAATCTTAAAGGATGAGAAGATCGATACCAAACAACTTGGGACACAGGAAGTATCCTTTCTTTATGAGACGAAAGAGAAGAAAAAGCGAAAAGGGACGTTTACCGTAGAAGTGGTGGACAGGGAAAAACCACTTGTATGGCTTACGAATTCTTATCGCGTGCAAGTGGGAAGTGACTTTGATTTAGCGACCGCCATCTTCTGTGCCGATAACTATGATGCCACTCCTACTTGTATGGTGGAAGGGGAGTATGACCTTAATACGGTAGGTGTCTATCCTCTTCAGTATGTAGCGAAGGATGCATCTTCCAACGAAACGAGGATCGACTTTGACTTAAAGGTCTATGAACCACAATCTGGTTCCTCGAATGCTTCCGAAGAGGAAACCTACACTGCTTTTTCCGATGTGCTTACGAATTATAAGGAAGAAGATAACGAGATCGGAATCGATGTTTCGAAGTGGCAAGGCGAGATTGATTTTGCCAAGGTGAAAAGGGCAGGAGCTAGTTTCGTCATGATCAGAATTGGTAGCCAAAAGGGTGTGAATGGGGAATATGTCTTAGATCCTTACTTCAAAGATAATCTATCAAATGCGAAGCAAAATGGGCTCAAAGTAGGAGTTTATTTCTATTCTTATGCTGATAGCAACAAAGAGGCCAAGAAACAAGCAAAGTGGGTCATGGAGCAACTTGGGAATGATGAATTAGAATTGCCAATTGTCTTTGACTGGGAATGTTACAGTTCTTTTCATGAAATGGAACTCAGTTTGTTTGGCCTCAATCAGGTAGCAGAGACATTCTTAGAAACAGTGGAAAGCAAAGGGTATGATGGACTTCTTTATGGAAGTAAGAACTACCTAAAGGCAATTTGGAAGTATCATTCTCACGATGTTTGGTTGGCACACTATACCGAAAAGACTGATTATGATGCTCGTTATGTAATGTGGCAATTATGCGACGATGGTAGGATCGATGGAATCGATGGGGCCGTCGATATTGACATTTTGTATCATGGAGAATGAACGCACGTTCTTCTTTTTTTTAGTCGTTTCATTTGATATAATTACACTAGGTGATGAAAGTGGGACTATTTCATAAAATTAAAAATATGTTTCAAAAACCAGAAAAAAGTGTGACAGAATTACAGAATCAGGAACATGAGAAGGCGATTCAGGAAGAAAAAGAAGTCGAATCTTCGAAAAATGAGGAAACGGTCAAGATTTATGAGAAGGGACTTACGAAGACACGAGAATCCTTTGTCTCAAGGTTGGTTCATCTTACCGATAAATATCAAAAGGTGACGGAAGAATACTTTGAGGAGTTAGAGGAAACGTTGATCATGGCGGATATCGGTGTGAATACCGTAATGAGCTTTATGGATCGCCTTCGAAATCGTGTTCGGAAGGAACATCTTGAGGATCCGAATGATTTAAAAGAGATCATCGTCGATGAATTGTTCATTATCTATGTCAATGATACAGTAATGTCAACGAAACTTCAGTATGCTTCGAAGGCTCCTACTGTGATGTTGTTTGTCGGAGTCAATGGTGTTGGCAAGACGACGACGATTGCGAAGATCGCCTGGAAGATGAAAAATGAAGGCAAGAAGGTACTTTTAGTGGCTGGCGATACGTTCCGGGCAGGTGCCACTAGGCAGTTACAAGAGTGGAGTGAGAAGATTGGCGTCGGTTTCTATGGGAAACAAGAAGGGGTAGACCCATCCAGTGTCATTTATGACGGATTAACACTTGCGAAACAAGAAAACTACGACGTTGTTCTCATTGATACCGCCGGAAGATTACAAAATAAAGTGAACTTGATGAAGGAGTTAGAGAAGATCAATAAGGTGATTGCTTCTCTAGTTGAGAATGCACCAACGGAAACGTTGTTAGTGATCGATGCAACGACGGGACAGAACGGAATTTCCCAAGCCAAGGCTTTCAAGGAGATTACGAATGTGACGGGAATCGTTCTTACAAAACTAGATGGAACCGCCAAAGGTGGAATCGTTCTGGCGATCAAAGAGGAAGTGAATCTTCCTGTCAAGTTGATTGGGTTAGGAGAACGAAAAGAAGATCTTCAAAGTTTTGATATTGAAACGTATATTTATGGATTATTTAAGGATATGATGTGAGGGTATTATGGGATATAAGTTAACGAGTAAAGATATGGAAAGAGCAAGGAAACGACAAGAACAAAAAGGGCCACAGCGACCTAGTTTTCTCCTTTTCTGGATACAGATCATCATTACGCTTGGCGCCGTTGTCTTGGCGATTTGGTCCTTCTTTAATGAGAAGATGATTATGTGGTTACAAGTCTTGGTAGCCTTCGACATGTTGGTAATGGCCTGGAATAATTATCGTTACTATAAACGAAAGTATTTTACAGCATTGTACGTTTTGGTGGCAGTCTTCATCGCGTATCTAGTTGTTCGTGGCTTGATTTGGGGGTAAAATGAACAAGACAGTATATTATAATAATCTCTACGATTATTATCAGCTTCTCTTGACCGAGAAACAGCGGGAGTACTTTGAAGATTATTATTTCAACAACCTTTCTTTCTCTGAAATGGCCGAAAATTATGCGATTAGTCGCAATGCCGTTTTTAAACAAGTAAAAGAAGCGGAAAAAAAGCTTGATTACTATGAGAAAACCTTGCAGTGCTTGGCGAAGAAAGAGAAGGTCCTTTCCTTAATCGTAGAGGAAGACTTGAAAAAGAAAATCGAAGAAATATTGTAAAGAGGGGATAGTATGTTTGATAAGATCATTTATATTAGTGATAAGGGGGCAGATGTTTCCTTAAAGAAAGATGCACCACTGACGATCAATTTGATGAACCTACATGTCGTCTTTGAGGACAAAGACAAGAAGGTTCTAGGTGAAGTGGATGATTTGAAAGAAGGCATCGTCAAGATTCGTTTCCTAGGAGAGTTTGTGGGTGGAGAGTTGTTTGGTGGAACGATTCGGAAACCTGCCTTAGACGCAACTGTTCGCGTTGTTTCGGAGGAAGAGATTCCTAAAATTGTAGGAGAGGACAAGCCTGGGAATATGCTACTTGGTGTCAGTCCTTTCTACAATGATCATCCGGTTTATATGGATGTCAATGCCTTTTTCAGTAACCACTTTGCGATCTTTGGTAATAGTGGGAGTGGAAAGTCTTGCGGAGTAACGCGAATTTTTCAGAATTTATTTGAGAATAAACAGTTGTTTCCATACCGTTCAAATTTGTTCTTATTTGATTCTTCTGGGGAATATTATAATGCCTTTCGAGCCCTTTCACAGATTGATCCAAATTATAATTATAAGTTTTACACGACGAATGAATCAGATGCGATCGGTGAGCCGTTACGGATCCCAATTTGGTTGTTGAATGTTGATGACTGGGCTTTGTTATTACGTGTCACCGAACATTCGCAACTTCCGATTATCGAGCGGATGTTAAAACTCGTCAATATCTTTGCGGAAGAGGATGAGCAAGCTTTAAACTATAAAAACCATTTGATTGCGAAGGCAATTATGACGATTTTATATAGTAATGAGACGGCTTCGCACAAGCGCGATGAAGTATTCTCTGTCTTAGCTAGTTGTTCTACGCCACAGTTTAGTCTAGATTCTCCAGTGCAGGGAATTGGGTATGTAAGAAAATTCCGTGAATGTTTCTTAATCGATTCAACAGGACAGTTTTCTGAGAGTATTTTACTCACTGAATATGTAGCAAGCTTTATCAAGGATGAGTATGATGAGTATGAACCAACCGAAGGGCATTTCTTCACGTTAGAGGATGTGGAAAAGGCCTTGAACTTCACTTTGATCAGTGAAGGATGGCTTCGAAATGAGAATACTTATGGAGAGTCCATTACGGTGAAAGTTCGCTTACATTCGTTGATAATTGGACCATATGCAAAATTCTTCGATGTACCAAATTATATTACCTTGACGGAATATTTAAGCAGTCTTTTGGTAGTTGGAAACCGTAAGTATCAGATTATCAATGTCAATTTGGATGATGTCGATGATGACTTCGCTAAGGTGGTCACTAAGATTTATACGAGACTGTTATTCCAGTTTGCGAAGAGTGAAAAGAGAAGAGCCTCTATTCCTTTCCATATTATCGTCGAGGAAGCACACCGTTATATTCAAAATGATACGGATCGTTTCTTGATCGGTTATAATATCTTTGAACGAGTTGCGAAAGAGGGACGTAAATATGGCGTGTTATTAGGGCTGATTTCCCAGCGACCAGTAGAGTTATCGGATACAGTGATCTCTCAATGTTCAAACTTCTTGATTTTCAAAATGAACCATCCGGTCGATGTAGAGTATATTCGTAAGATGGTTCCAAATATCAGCGATGAAATCGTGGAAAAGCAGAAGACACTACAAGCAGGTACTTGCTTGGCATTCGGCCAATCCTTTAAGATTCCTCTGATCGTCAAACTTAAGATGCCGGATCCTGCGCCATCTTCTGGCAACTGTGATGTCGTAACAGTATGGAATGGGAATCCTAACAATCAAACACCAACGTCAGAGACTGAGCAACCAGTAGAGGCTTCAGCCCAGGAAGAAGTACATTCTAACCATGAGGCGACGCAGACTTTTATTCCCAAACAGTATCAGCCAGAGGAAACGCCAGTCCAAGAACCGGTAATTTCCATGGGTGGTGTTTCTCAGGATGTGGATGAGATTTAAAGCAAGATAATTCTTGCTTTTTGCTTGGCTTTGTGATAGACTATAGCCAACTTTCGTTAAACAAAGGACATGATACGGAAGAAAAAAAACGACAGAAGGTAAAATAGGAGGAATGATGATGGATAAGGAAATAGGTGATTTGATTCAAGAAATAGAACATGGCGCAACGAAATGGAATCTTCAATCTGTTTTGAAAAACCAACCGGAGGAGCAATTAACAAAGTTAAAAGATTATGTACAAGCAGAAAGATTTCATCTAAGTCCTTGGCTTCTCTTTTTATTACAGCAACCCTTACATTTAAGTGGCAATAACGCTTTTAGAAATGTGCCAACTTTAGATCCTACTCAAGTGATAGATCCAGCGATTTTAAGAGACGCTCGAAGATTCATTGCTCGGTCTAAAGCGATTTGTAATTGGGTAGAATGGGGAATGTTAGAAGAGTCACCGATTGTGCCCTTTGATTTAGTAGACTGTTTTCTGTTCTTACAATCATATCGTTGTCTGGATTTTCGCTCTACTATAACCAGATTAAATTCACCACTTGTTAGCATCCATCTTTTTGAGGTAATTAATCGTTATCAACATCAAGACCCATCTCAGTATTTCCAAATAGATGAAATGCGCAAAAGTATTACCTATAGAGAAATCAAGGGAAAGAAAAAGCCCACTTTTTCATTGACAGAACAAAATGCTATGATCGATCAAATGATAGAGGAAGGAATACCGCTCACTTATGATTATCTGGCCTGTGTGCAAAAACG
>CAZJUW010000012.1:0-10875 GCA_964549325.1 uncultured Muribaculaceae bacterium | reverse complement strand
ATTCTATCGGATGTTCATCACATGATCGATATGGCATATCAAAATGGTAGTGTTGATGAGTCGATCGCTTTCATGAATGAAAAGTATCCATACTTCATCGTCAAGAATATGCATCAGTTGTTCTTACAGATTACCAAAGAGGGTGCAAGAGACACTGGAGAGAGTTTGGAAAACATGCAGCTTGATATCGATATGTTAGTGGAAAGTGTCTACCGTGATCGCCTGGATCGTGCGACGTTCCATAAGAAGTTTTTGCAATATGGAATCATGCTTTACTTGTTAGTGATGTTGACGCAATATTTGTTAGGGCGTGAAAGTTACATTGCACTACTCGATAATATGATTGTCATAGTCATCTTACATGCGATTATCATCGTCAATAGTTATTTTCTTCTCAAAGGGGAAAAATATTATAACGAGAATGTAGGTGTCGAGTAATGGAGATATTTATCGTAGGAGCGATCATTATTTTCGTTTTGATCTATAACAAGACGATTGATACCAAAAAGTTCATCACTGATAATCAAAAATATGCCAACCGACTCATGGAAGAAGATTATGTGTTCTTACTACATGCAAAGTATGGAGAGAACGTCAATGTAGAGGAACTTTTTAAGAAACGTTTTCTTTATGCTTTCTTAGTCGCGGTTTTGTTTATGTTTATTCTAGGACTAGAAGTGACGCTGATCAATGTCGTTTTGACGATTATAGTTGGCGTGGTGATGTTCAAGTTGCCGTATATGCAACTACAAAGTTACTACAAAAAACATTTACATGAAATTGACTTGATGTTGCCATACTATTTAAAGGGATTAGAAATTTTGGTTCAGCACTATACTGTGCCTGTCGCCATCAGTCGTTCTATTTCCGATGCACCGAATATCTTCAAACCTGGTTTAAAAGAATTAGTAGAGAAGATCAATGCTGGTGATGCGAGTATTCAGCCATATATGGATTTTGCCAATGAGTATCCGGTCAGAGACTCTATGCGTATGATGCGACTTCTTTATCGTCTCGGCTTAGGTGGACAAGAAAGGAAGCAAGAGCGATTACTGATGTTTTCTAGAAGTGTTTCTAACCTTCAAAATAAAGCACGTGAAACAAAGTATAAGGAACGTTTGGAACATATGGAAAGCCTTACTCACATCATGTTGATCGTAACTGGTATTGGCGTCATGTTGGTGTTACTCATGGCGATGATGTCAATGTTCTAAAAAGTCACTGGAAAGAGTTGTCTTTTAGAGGAAAAAATGATATTCTTTAGTAAGAAAAAGGAGGAGTTTATAAAATGAAAGAAGCAAGTGGAGAGTTAAATATGACAGTTATTACGATTGTGGGGATTGGTTTAATTGCAGCCTTTTTTGCCGGCTTTTTATGGCCTAAAATTAAGGAGGATATTACAAATTCTTGGGACAATATATCTAATACGTCCCACAGTGCTGAGACGGATTATAGTAATTAGTAATAAGTGGGGTGATTTAGATGCGTGATGCAGTCGGGAGTTCAGTAAACGTATTTATTATCATATTCTTGATTGCTCTACTGAGTGGTTACTTAGCCTTTAGTGTCAATTACACGAAGGCTTTTCATGTCAAAAATGAGATTATCAATTATATTGAAGAATATGAAACATATGAGGGAGCAGAGCAGACGATCGATGCATTGATTTCGAACTATAAGAACGCACAACATTATGTCGTACCAAGTGACACAATTAACAACTTTCAAAGTGGGCATCCAGATGCCGTTTGTAGAGAAACGTTAGGATTTTGTTATGTGAAACATGTAAGTTCAAGAGAGGATGAAAATGGTACAACATTAAATGGAACCTATTATACCGTGTATGCTTTCGTGAATATCGAAGTACCGATTATTCAGCAGATTTTTTCGGCCATTTCCTCTAATTATAATGTAAGAGGGGATACTAGGGTTCTTTATCCAACCAAATAAAAGGAGTGACAATATGAACGTAATTGTTTCAAATAAACAGCAACCATTACTTTCACAGCTTGATATCGATGTCATTAAATCATTGAATGGCGAATTTGATGTGGAGGAATTGATAAGTACATTTAAGAACTTCTTTTTTGGTCGAATGATCTTAGATATTACGGCAATCAAGGATTATCAGGATATTGCAAATTTACAGAAGTTATCGATGAATTTGGACGTAGAGAAGATTATTCTAGTGCTTCCCAATGATCCTGTCACTTCATCGAGCAATTTTTTATCGAAGATTATTTCGATGGGGATTTATAACTTTACGACGAATTTGGATGGGATAAAGTACTTGATGGATCATCCGAATAGTTATCGCGATGTAGCGCATATTCAGCAATTGAATGAATTATCGGATACTGTGGTGGAAAAAGTACAATCTGGTACTAGGATCATTGGTATTAAGAATGTCACAGATCATGCGGGAAGTACTACTTTGATTTACATGTTAAAGAAAGAACTAGAGCAAAGTTATGGAATGTCTGTTCTTGCGATTGAGATCGGAAGAAGAGATTTTTCATACTTTCGCGATCAAAACATGATTTCGTGTTCGAAAGAGCAGTTAGCTAGTCAAATTCTTCGCTCAAAGAATGTAGATGTGATTCTCATCGACCTAAATGATACAGAGGATGACGGAACCTGTAATGATATTCTATATCTCATTGAACCAACTTCCATCAAACTCAATCGTTTGATGGCAAGGGATCGTCATATCTTTGAAAAATTAAAAGGAAAGAAACTGGTCTTAAATAAAAGTTTATTATCCAATGGTGATATCATGGACTTTGAATATGAATCAAAATCAAAAGTCTATTATAACATTCCGCCTTTGAATGAAAGAGAGAAAACGAATGCTTTTAAGGACTTATTAGTTAAGATGAGCATCGTGTCTCCGGGAAAGAAAGAAGACAAAGAAGAGAAAAATAAAATCTTAGGTCTATTTAAGTTTTAACTGTCAAGTGTGTCAAGAGACAATTGACACATTTCTTTTTCTAAATTATAGTTAGAATAAATCAATAGAAAGAAGTGGTGATAGAGGTGTATTGGTTATTTCAAATATTAGCTCAGCAATCTGCTCTTGATATGGAAGGTGCCGCTGGTGGTGGAAGTACTGTGACTGGCACTTATACTGCGGAAGATTGTTATGGTATTATGCCAATTATCAAATTGATCCGTAAAGGAATATTCCCTATCATTCAAATTGGTATTCCAATCATTTTAATTATTATGGGTTCCATTGATCTAGGAAAGGCTGTTATTTCAAGTGATGATAAAGAAATTAAAGCAGCCCAAGGGAGACTGATAAAGCGAGTTATTTCGGCAGTAGTTATTTTTCTTTTGGTGACGATTGTCAACATTGTATTTAATTTATTTAGTACAGCAGGCATTGCAGGTGAAGGACAAAATGAAGTTAGTGGGACCAATGATTGGTGGACCTGTTGGAACGAAGCTGGAAATTGATGCTACTACTTATTGACAAAATTTTAAAAAATATATTATGATTATAGTGTAAAAAGTGGAGGTAATAATAATGTCAAATTATTTACAGTTATTAGTAAGTGATGGATGCGGCGGAATGCTTCCAATCATGAAATTGGTAAGAAAGGGAATATTTCCTATTATTCAAATTGGCATTCCAATTATTCTAATTATTATGGGATCAATTGAGTTAGGAAAGGCTGTTATATCAAGCGATGAGAAAGAAATCAAAGCTGCTCAGGGCAGATTGATTAAAAAGGTTATTTCAGCAGTACTTATTTTCCTTTTGGTGACGATTGTCAACATTGTATTTAGTTTATTTAGCACGGCAGGTATTGCAGGTGATGAACAAAATGAAGTCAGTGGGACCAATGATTGGTGGACCTGCTGGGAAGAAGCTGGAAACTAATAGCAAAAAAGTTTTTGCTATTAGTTTTTTTATGCTATAATTAACTTATCTTATACTATTGCACAGGAGATGAGTATCATGAAAAGGAAGTTTGTAAATAGAGGGGCAATTTTCTTTATCCTTTTTCTCATACTCTTTTTCTCTTTTATAACTGAAACATATGCAGAAACTACTACGATAAAAAAATGCACTTACAAAGTTTCAAAAAGTATAACTGGAGAAGAACAAGACGTTAGTTTATCTTATTATGTACAAATCTCTGGCGATAAAAACGAAATAATAAAGTTTTCTGAAACATCCTATGATGCGTTTTATTATAAAAATAGTAACGCCGAGTATTTCTATCCGGAAGGCACGTATTTTGAGGCAAAGGATTTCTTCAATAACGTGAATGATGTCGCAAATTGTGCTAATTCTTTAAAAACACAGAGTAACAAATATATTGATTTATCTGGAACAGAAAAAAAAGCCCAACAGAATGTAGAGTATACGAAAGTTGAGGAAGAGGAATGGTCTTTGAATCCGTATGATTGTGCCTATGGCCTAAGTGACACACCGTCGGTTATGACCTTACTACCTGGAAATGGTACGGAACAAATTACAGTAAGCATTAGAAACTTTTTAGAAATTTTTCAAGCTCGAGGACATCAAAATCTATATAATTCTTTTGATCAGGCTCTTTTCTCAGTATCACCTGACTTTCCCACAAATTCGTCCTTTAAGACACAAATAACCCTTACTTCCGCTACACAAATGTATGGCGCACAGAATTTGGCCTATCCAAAAAGTAGTTATATTGATCAAGCTTTGTCCTTGCTCGAAAGCACAACATGCCCCGAAGCATTTTATGTATCTTTCACGGACGATGAAGTCAATGCCTTTTACTTATCAAATGACACAACTGGGGCAAATAATGGTTTTATAAAAACAAATGATAGTAACTATCCTAGCGCGTTATACCTGGCTTCATTAACTAATTCTAGTTGCGTGGATGCTTCAGAAAAGGCCCAAAAATATAATGACGATAATACAGATAAAATAACAAAACTTACAAATGACATATTGAATTTTAAGTCTTCAGGAGCATTAGAAAAAGAAACCGCCGAAGAGTATATTGAACAATTGAATACATCGTTGCAAGAGGTTGATGCAATCTTAAATAAGTTCGATGAAAAATGTACTACGGCTGCTTCATATGGAGCATTGAAAGCATTTCGTACTAGATTACAGAGCGCAGGCAAAAATTTAAAAGAAGCGATAAAGGCTTCTACTAAAATAGAAGAAGACCAGAAACAAGCTCTATTACAAGAGATAAAAATTTTTAACTATGGAGATGGCGAGATTTCATGTGATAGTATTTTCGGTGCTATAGATTCCAATGGAAATTATCTTGAAGGAACTGTTGGATTTGTAATACAGAAATTATTAAATATCATAAAAATTATAGCACCAATTTTACTAATTGTTTTTGGAATATTAGACTTTGGAAAAGCATTTTTGTCATCTGATGCAGATGCATTAAAACATGCACAAGGATTATTTGTAAAACGGGTAATATTAGCGGTTGCTGTATTCTTGATGCCAATTATTGTTAATTTGTTAATCAGCTGGTTAGGAATGGCAACCGGTTATGATGTGAATGGTATTTGTAGGTAGGAAAGAGGTGGGAATAAATGTTTGGTGATCATGCTGGATGGGTAGAAGACTTTTTACGAAGCACTGTTTCATTATTAGATCATATCGTCTATGGACTGATGAAATATATTTATCAAATTTTCTTCACCATTTCTTCCTCTAAGATAGTTTCTGCAGATATGGTAAATAGTATTTTTACCCGAATTTTTATGATACTTTTTATCTTCATGCTTTTTAAACTATCTATTTCTTTTCTTGCAGGAATTGTAAATCCGGATAATGTTTTAGGAAATGAAAAGAAGGGGATTAAAAGCATTATTCCGAGAATCCTTACGGCGTTGGTATTACTTATTTTGGTTATGCCACAAAACTATGATGATAGCGTAGTAGTAGATGATGGCTCATGGAAATCGGCACTGGCAAAAGATGGTATTTTATTTGGAACTTTATACTATGTTCAAGATGTAGTATTAAATCAAAATGTAATTGGCAAAATTATCCTTGCACCGAACTCTCAAAAAGTTGACACTAACTCGCTTTCTTTTGATATCGAATCGACGGCGGATGAGTTAGGCACTACTATTTTTAAAACGTTTTTCTATCCGAATGAAGTTACAGATAATTCGGGAGTATATGAATGCTCTGTTGGAAGTGATAGTGCTAACATGGCAGGATGGAAACAAAACTGGGAACAAGCAGATACAGTTGAAGATCTGTTAGCTATGCTAAATCAACAATGTGATAATTGAGAGCGTGATGTGTATGTTTTCCATTATATGGGAGGCGTTTCTGCCCTAGTTGGTGGTATTGTTATATTTATTTTGTTATCTTTTACCATAGATATAACCATTCGAGCTGTGAAACTAGGAGTTTTGAGAATCATTGCTCCTGTTCCAATCGTTAGTTATATGGATGCAAAATCAGCAAAGGATGGTGGAGCATTTCAAACTTGGCTTAAAAAATTAGTTAGTACTTATGGCGATTTATTTGTTCGACTTTTAATAATATACTTAGCTGTCTTTATAGTAACAAGTATCACCTCAGGAGATGTAGAACTAGCTGATTCTGGAAATGGAATTGTCAATGGCTTTGTCACCACCTTTGTCATCGTAGGGATTTTCTATTTTGCAAAAGAGGCTCCTATGTTTATCAAAGATGTATTGGGAATCAAGAGTGATGGTTCTACCTTCGGTGGAATTGGTCGTATCCTTGCTCCTCTTGCAATCGCAGGTGGTGTTGCAGGATCGATGCGAACAAACTTTTTGGCATCGAAAGAGGAAAATGCACAACTTCATCCAGGACAAACCGCGAGGAACTTTGCTAGAAATATGGCGTCGAGTCTGGCTGGTGGTGTTGGTGGACTTTTTGCAGGAAGCAAAGCAATGGTTACCGCAAAGGATCATCAAGCATCTGCGGCAATTAGAGCCATGCAGCAACGTAATTTGACGAGAGCATCCCATTCAACGTTACCTGGTAGAATAGAAAACAGTGCAATGTCAATATTAGGTGGACGTTCCGCATCACAACGTGATGAAAATATCCTAAAGGCTTCGCAGACGGCGTCTACCAATTTGAAAAACTTGAAATCAATACTTGAAGATGAAACAAAAAAGAATGGAGACTATGGAGAAGTGAGAGCACGAGCTCATTATACTATGCCTAATGGTACTCATGGAACCATGACTAGTAATTTTCACTTTAATCATGAAAGACTTGCTGCAGCGATCGCTCATGCTGACCCAAGCGGAAAATTTAATTATGTAGATGAAGTATCTCATCAGAATTATGTTTTTGATGCAGCTGATTTTGATTCAAATGTTATGAATGACGTTTTAAAGACTCAAGCTGTAAGATACCAATCTGGAAATACAAGAACGGGTGGGACCTCTTATGCTGACAATGGAAAAGTACAGACGCAGATGCAACAGGCACAGTATGCTGCGAGTCAAGCTTCAGTATCATTTGATGGCACATATGGAGACATCGGAAAAGCTGTCGGTAGGGCTAACCAAAAAGTTGCAGACATGGAAGCAAGCATGCGCCATGTTATGAACCGTGCTAACCAACAAGCAAATCAGAATAAGCACTAAGAAAGGGGAGTGTGATAGCGATGAATGGAAATTATTTAATACCAGCCAATAGCAAACAAAGTTTATTGATTTTCGGCTTATTTAAGCCATTTGATTTAGTACTTCTAGCAGTAGGTGTAGGAGTAACACTTTTGCTATTAGTATTTATTCCCACTACTTCATTACCAATTACTATTATGATTTTACTTCCAGCACTTATTTGTGGTTTGTTGGTAGTACCAATACCGAATTATCATAATGTGTTGACTGTTATTCAAGAGTTAATCGAGTTTCTGAATACGAGACGAAAATTAGTTTGGAAAGGTTGGTGTTCAAAAAATGAAGACAGCGAGATCTAAATATACAGAGGACTGGTTAGAAGTACAAAGTATTCAAAACGGAATGATTGTACTAGACAATAACCAAAAAGTTACGGGAGTGAAAATTACTCCTAGAAATATCTTTATCTTAGACGCTCAATCACAAGATAATGTGATGACAGGATTGAAAAATTTCTACAATATGCTAGACTTTGAGTTTTGGCTAGTAGTTGCAGACCGTCCTGTGGATATTTCGGTTTATATGTCACAATTACAGTTGCTATATAACAATAGTACAAATCCGAAGATAAGAAAAATGATTAACGAAGATATTCAAAAAGGAAATACTTTTGTTAATAATAGCATCGTGGATACCGAGTACTATATCCTTTTTAAAGACAAGAATATGGAAGATATTCAAAAGAAAGTCAGATTACTAATCAACGGTCTTGCAGGTTGTGGTTTGAATGCTTCACAGACTAGTAATGATGATTTGAGAATTGTATTAGATAACTTCCTAAATGGTGGAAGAACGACTGAGTTTGGGACGGTGTTGCCTTTATGAGTATGAAATTAAAATCACAGTTAGCCCCTAAGGGATTACAGTTTAATGCAAGTGACTTTTCAATTAGTGACAAATACTCGACGATTTTAACGGCCATTTCTTATCCAAAGTTTATCTCACCTGGTTATTTATCAAATTTGACGAGCATGCCAGGAATTAAGATCGTAGCCAAACATATTCCAGTTCCATTTTCTACAATCTCAAAAATGTTAAACCGAGAAATAGCGGATTTAAAACAAAAATATCAAGAAGAGCGAGATCGTACCCGTCAAGAACAGATACGAAACGATGCGGATAGTTTGGAATATTTTGTTTCGATGCTTGCAAGCACAGAAGCTAGAATCTTTGACTTCCAATTACACATTATGATTACCGCTGACACGCGAGAAGAATTGGAGTTAAAAAAGACAAATGTCAAGAACTATTTGGATGCAATGGGAATGAAGGCAATAGCGTTACGCTTTGAACAAGAAAAGGTATTAAAGTCAATTTTACCAATCTTCCCTTCACAAGATATTGAAGAAAGAATTGGAACGCCAATTCCATCTCCGACGATTGCGGCAATGTATCCATTCATCTTTGATAGTATTAAAGATCCTGGACTATCTACTTTATTTGGCGTAGATTTCTCCGGCGGTGTTATTCTATTCAATCAATTTTTATACCAAATCAAGAAAGAAAATAACCGTAATAACGCCAATATGATTATGCTTGGAACTTCTGGTTCTGGTAAATCAACTGCCGCTAAATTGTTGTTACGTGGACATATCCGTAATGGATGTCAGATTGTCATCATTGATCCTGAAGATGAACTTTCTGAAATGGCACGCGCGTTTGATGGCGACGTAATTGATCTTGGAAAAGGTGGAGAATTTGGTATGATCAATCCACTGGAAGTGATTCTGGATGCTGATGAAGAAGAATTACGTCAAGGCATGGGGTATGCTATTCTTACTAGAACATTGCAATCGTTAAAAGCTTTTATGCGTTACTATGATCCAACGATTGAAGAAGATGTTTTGACCCTGTTTAGTGAAGTAGCGATTGATACATATAAGCGATTTGGGATGGATTTTGATAGTGACTTTACGAAATTTACATCAAATGATTATCCAACCTTTACAGATGTATATGCAACAATTAAGGGTAGATTACTGTCTATGACTGATAAGACCCATGAACGCGATGTTATGGAGCGACTAGAGTTGAAAGTTCGTCCAATTGTCAAAGAACTGAAATTTTACTTTGATGGGCATACGACGATTGGTCGAGATAGCGAGTTTATGGTATTTAATATTAAAGAGTTAATGAATACGGACGAAAATATTCGTAATGCTCTGTTCTTTAATGTATTAAAATTTGCTTGGGGACTTTGTTTGAATCCGAATGTTAATACAATCTTAATGGTTGATGAAGCACACGTATTGTTAGCACATAATAACGTACAGGGAGCAGATTTCTTAGCACAAGTTCAAAGACGTGCAAGAAAGTACAATACTGGTACGATCATGATTACACAACAGCCAAGTGATTTCTGTGATCCATCTATCATTACGCAAGGAAAGGCAATTTTCGATAACGCATCTTACTATCTAGTAATGGGGTTGAGAAAACAAGCAGTAGAAGATTTATCATTGTTAATTGACCTAAATGACAATGAGAGAGATAATATTAAACGCTACTCCCAAGGCGAAGCTTTGTTTGTCTGTGGTAGTCGAAGAATGCAGATCAACGTAGTTGTAACACAAGAGGAGCTAGATTCTTTTGGAACTGGGGGAGGATTTTAATAGTTAAGGTGGTGATGATAAAATGGACAAGCCTGAGGCAAAACAAGATGTAGAGAAGAAAGATACCAAAAAAAATAATAGAGAAGAAGACACAAGAAAGAAGTCTAATACTGCTTCACTACGTCCAAAGCAGAATACTTCATCACCTAATTTTTATAGAAAAAATAAGCAGAATAATTTTGGAAAAGGAAGTATATATCGAAGAAATCCTATGCAGAATGTTAAGACTTCTGATAACGAGGAGACCAAGATAGCAAAGCCAGATGAAACTGATGATGTTAATAAAGAAGAACAAGAAAATACAGAGTTAGGATCATTAAAATCAAAACGAAATAATAAAACCTCTCATTTTGAAAATGCTAGAGAAAAAATGCATTCTAACATTCGTGATGAAGAGTATTATGATGAGGATGATATCACTTCTACTCGAATGAAAAGAGGCATATCTGGAGGTTTATCAGGATTAGTCCATTTTTTCGTGACGTTGCCTCTTCCAGCAAAAATTGGGATTTTTGTAGTCATCTTTATGCTTTCTTTAATCTTTTTGGGAGCCGCAGCTGTTGGATCTGATATGGGGCCAGTGATCGGATTGGATCCTGATTATGAAGGATCT
>CAZJUW010000011.1:0-11695 GCA_964549325.1 uncultured Muribaculaceae bacterium | reverse complement strand
AAAGTTTTTTGACAACCTCATGGTATATTGACATCGGCTTTCACACACGATGTGCTTCCACTATACCAACTGGAGCTGGGAGTGTCAACACTTTTTTCGCTGATTTTGAAAAAAGTTTTTTACGTGCGCAAACTACAGTCATTTGACATTTTTCAGCCGACGTTTTACTACTATAACAAAGCAAAAACGGAAAGTCAATTCCCAAATTTCACTTTTTTTGTTTTGGTAGTAATCCTTATAATATATGCAGTTTCTTTTACTTTAGACACTTTTTTGCAAAGAAAAACCAATCAGATTCGATTGGCCTGTTCCTTATATTGGAGATACAGTTCATGATAGTGTTCGACCGTGCCCGGCGCAAAGGGAAATACTTTTGCTCTTGCCTTGGCGATGAGATCAGTGAGTTCCGATTTCAAGATATGGTCGATCGCATCAGAGTAATGCATAATGGATTTGTGATAATTGTACTCACCGCGATCTAGTACTTTGAACGAACCGTCGGCAAAGACACGGAGATCTAAGTCGTAGTCGATATACTTGATCGTATTTTCCTCAATGAGGAAAGGAGAGGCAATATTACAATAGTAGTAAATTCCATCTTTTTTATATTGTCCGATGACGTTGTACCAGTGATTACGATAGAAACACATGATCGCTGGCTCTTTGGTATGCCAACTGCGTCCATCAGACTCAGTCACCTTCGTATGATCGTTGCCAAAGATCAGATAGTCGGGATGTAATTCTAGGAGTACTGCCTCATTCCAAGCTCTGTGAATGGTTCCGTCGTGTTTGTAGCAGTGAATCGAGTAGCGCTTTCCGATCTTTAATTTTTCCATTTTTTTAGCGGTCCTTCTTGTGAAGATATGAGTATCCCCACATGACGATTGCTAAAAGTCCAAGGAACATAACAACCCAGAAAAGTGGTTGATCATACATTGAAAAGATAAAGTTTTGAACTGATTTGCCAATATTTTGGAAGAATTCCATAATTGTTCGCATGTTATCACGCTCCTAATAGGGATTATACCAAAAAAAAGACTAAGTGGAAAGCCTAGTCTTGTATTTCGAGTGTTTTGGCAAACTTTTTGAGTTCTTTCTTCACGAAGATGGTCGAGATAATATCGATGACTGCATAGATGATTAGGAAGATCCCGATCATTTTGGTAAGGGCTACTGCTCCTTGAAATGGATAAAAGACTAAGATGATGCCACATAGGAGTCCTAATAAAGCCATTACAAGGGTTCCCACCCAAGCACTTGGACGATAAAGGCGAAGTTGAAAGGCATATTGTACTTTTACAGCACTACTGATTGCCATCCAAATGCCTAAGATGAGTGGAACGATCGAGGCAAAAGCAGTCGGCTTTACAATGAGGAATAGTCCTGCCAAAGTACAGATGATGGCATATGCAATGTCGAGTCCTAAGACACTTTCTTTGGTTTGCTCTTTAAAATAGTTGATGAAACTGATGATGGCAATCGCTAGGAAAAATCCTCCTAAGATATAGGAAAAGGTAGTAAGGACCGTTCCTGACTTCCAAACGAGTATCACTCCAAAGAGTAACATTACTAAGGATGCAAGCAACGAACTCCTAAAGTAGCTCTTTCCTTCCTTTTTTATTGTTTCTACGATTTCTGGTTCTTCTTTTTTGTTCCGTGTCATGGTTATCACCTCTGTCTTTTTGATCATAACATACTTCATCTTTGTTTTCAATCTCTCCCTGAGTCGCTGCAATCGTACTGATGTTTTTTAAATGACTGATTCGTTCATAGATGAGATAACCGTTTTTACAAAAGATCGTGCGGATGATTTGAAAGAAGAAGACAAACTCTAAGATGGTCTGTAGGACGACGGTGACACCAATTCCAACACGGTAATACCAAAGAAGGGTTGGCGAAAGATTGGAAAGATATGACTGCAAGGCAAAGTTTCCAGAAAATAGAAACCACATCGTGCCATACTTTAGGAGATATTGATACCACTTTGGCGTCTCATCTTTCCATGAAATCATTTTGGTTTTGACAATTTCTTTTCCTAGTGTATACCCTTTCGTTAGAATGGGAATGATGACAAAGAACAAGGCAAAGGAGCTTAGATGTAAGTATGATGAGGAAATGGAAGAGGATGCAAAGAAGGAAAAGATAGAACCTAATAGAAAGGATATGAAGCAATCGATCGTAAAGGCGACAGCGCGTCGTAGAAAGGTGACATGCTTTCCTTTTTTATAGGAACTTTCATCTAACTCTTCCATCGTTGGTAAGATCTTAGCGAAGAGTGGTTCGATCCAAAAACCGATCATTCCACCTAAGGTATTGACGATGAGATCATCGACGTCGAAGAGGCGATAGGGTCTAGGATAGATAAAATATAAACCAGATAATTGTGTGAGTTCAAAGAAGAGACTTAGGAGAAAGGAAAGACAAAGCGTCTTTTCCCAAGAACTTCGGAAGTAATATCGAAGATAGATCCCAAGAGGCATGAACATAATGAGGTTGAAGAGTACGGTATAGACGGTAGATGACCTCAGCACACTAAGAATTCCCTGTATGCTATTGACTCCTAGAAAGGATTTGATTATATTGATGATTCCTTGGAATGGTATTAGTTGCATGGTAGGTGTTTTTAGTTTTGCGACACTTTCTATCGAAGGAAGTGGTAGAATCACTAGAAAATAGATCACTAATAGATAGAGAACGAATGAATAGACCACAGCCGTCCGGAAAAATGGAATGGCTCCAAACTTTCGATAATGATAAAGGATGTAAGGAATCGTGATAGCAAAAGCCAAAAGTGGAAAGATCAAGAATGCGGTACTGATTGGAATCAGATAACTATCCATGCGAAACACCTCCTGTTGTTGTGAGAATATTTTATCATAACTCCCAACAAATGAATAGCATTTTATCGCATCCGATAGCGTTTCCAAAGTGTGGCAATTTGAAAGAGAAAGTCTTATAAGTAAAAAAGGTTAAAACCTAGAAAATATGATTCCATGAATTTATGACCACTTTTCCTTTGCCAAATTAGTGTAACTGTGGACAAACCCCAGCATAGGGTTCATAGAAGCAATGGCTTTTATAACGTCCCGCCAATCGTTGATCATACCAAAGCGCTACACAGTTGGCACCACTTGCCGGAGCATAAAACCACAAGGCATTGGTCGCCGGATGATAATATTCCCCCTTTAATACTCTGGCAGCTAAGGAACGTTCTTTGACTGTCGAAGAACTATAGAAGAGTGGACTTGTAATTCCTACGAATCCGCCAGGGGACTGATAAACCATTTCCGTCACCGTTCGAATATTCTTAAAATCCAAGCAATCCGTTAGGACTCGATTGACGGCAACATTTCCTACCATCAACATCCCATAGTCCCCTTCTCCCGTTGCTTCTGCCCGCATGAGACGAGCTAATAAATCCAACTCCTTCGTGGTATAAGCTACTACGCTTGACATAACATCACCTAAGATAGCCTATGCGACTTCTCGAAAAAAAATAATGATATCAAGAAATCGATGCTTTTATTGATATCAATAAAATGATCTGCTTCTTCTACTACATCATTTAAAATAAGCATGCTACTCAAATCGCCTTCATATTATCACGAAAGGCAGGAACCCTTTAGAAAATTAGGATTGCCGAAAGAATTTTACTATGATATAATCGATTTGTTTCAAAAGAAATAATTTTAGGGGATTAGTTAAATGGTATAATAATGGTCTCCAAAACCACTGTTGGGAGTTCGATTCTCTCATCCCCTGCCATATTGTAAATAAACTCCAGATTCTTGGAGTTTTCGTATATTCTTTTTATATTTTACGTTTCAATCTATCTTGAAAAAGGAGTGTTTCAAATGAATCACGCATTTAGATTAACAAGAGGAAAGGACATCAAAAAAGAAATCATCGCTTATTGTCAAAAGGAAAACATCAAAGCTGGGGTCATTCTTTCAGCAGTAGGCAGTATTCAACATTTACATATTCGTCTTGCCAAGGCAAAAGATTATATAGACGAAGAAGAATTTTACGAAATTGTAAGTACCACTGGAACCGTATCAAAGGATGGTGTTCATATTCATATATCAGTAGCAGATCACTCTGGAAAGACGATTGGCGGTCATTTAAAAGATGGAACGATTGTTGATACAACTTGTGAAGTCGTAATATATGAATTAAAGGACTATATCTTCAAAAGAGAACGTGATGCTCTAACTGGATATGATGAATTATCAATTAAAAAGGCTCAGTAACAGAAAAATGGTGGAAAATAAGAATGCCATCAAAGCGATGCTAAAAGAATCGTTTTTCGTACATACTCTATATATGAAGCAAATCGCTGCCGTGACAAGCTTTATTCTGCTCTTTCCGTAAGAAAAACGAAGAGAAATGGATCAAGCAATCGGCAAATAAAAAAATTTGTTATAATAGAGATAGCATAGTTTAAGATTGGTGGTAATGGTATGGACGTCTCTCGTTTTTATGGCGTAGATTATAATTATCTAAAGGAATTTTTAAAGAATTGTTCGAAAGAGGACCGAAATGCTATCCTCGCAGATCCTATCATCAAAGCACAGTTGATCGATTCTCAAAATGTGTATGAATTTATATATTATATTCAACAAATGCCTACTGAATGCATCCTGCCTCTTTTGGATGAAGAAGGAATTGCTATTCTTTCACGAAGTGATCATCTTACGCGTCGCTTAACTTCTATCTTAACAATGGAGCGAAGCGATCTAGAACCTTTGTACCAAAGTCTTCCGTTTCAGGAATTATTAACGAGTCATTTTTCTATTATTCAAGATACTCTAGAGTATCTGCCGTTACCAAGTGCAGTGGCTTATTTTCAATACCTGGCAGAGCAAAACAGTACTAAGCTGATGCAAGCATATTTAGCTTATCGTGATCCAGTCCAATTAGAAATCAGCAAAACCGTACCTTTTTCTTTCGAACAGGTAGAACAAATACTTTACCGCGGTAAGAAGAATACTATTACATATTTATTGCAAAATGATGTCCGCATTACTTCGCTTGACAAGGCTTCCTACGATAATCTTCTGCGAATGATCAAGAAAGGTGTCCAAATCCCGCCCCATTTATTGACAGAAAAAGCTTTTGTAAATAAACTTGCCACGATGAACAGTGTTACTTATTATCGGTTTCTCGTGAATGAGCTGAAAGAGAATCATGATACCACTGATTTAGAAAAGGAAAGAAGAAAAGCTTATGACAAAGAGTTTTCCTCTTTCGACCAAGAGTATGGAATGCTAAAATCGTACGCTGATACTTACCGACTTTTATTAAAGAGAAAAGATGAAGGCACACCTTTTTTAAACACGATCGAAGAAATAGAGACAAACCTTTGCTTCTTTGGTGATGAGCAACATGAATTCTTTTTCCGGGAAAAACTGTCGGAACTATGGGATGAAAAGGATCAAGAAAAACTAAAAGAATTTTTCAAACGAGAAAGTGATCTTCGCATGAGTGATATGATGATTGATTATCATTTTAGCGAAATGCCTCATAATTTTTTCCTCGATTTAAAAGAGCTAATCGAATTTCAAAAGAAAGAAGGAAGGACACTCTCTTCCGAAGATCTCACACTTTATATGACATTACTTCATCTCGACGATTGTCCGCCTCATGAGAAAATCCAGTTACATGAGTCATTAAAAAAGAAGAACATGCAAGAAAAGTACTATGATGATTTTCGTAGTGCCAAGGACCGTGTTGGTAGCTTGATTGAAGAGGTAATGTTAACGAAAGAAAGAATCACGCCCTATCAAGATGAAGAACTTAGCAAAACTATCGGTGTACCGATCTATTCTTTGAGCGGAGAACCATTTTACGCGGTTGTCAAAGCCTTGGGTCTTTCGAAAGCAGAAGTATTACAACCAACATTCTTTACCGATATAATTGATGGAGCCTCTTACTCTTTAGATGCTTCTTTCAAGTTGAAAACCTTTGGCGATCCTAAAGAAGTTTATCATGTCGTTTATGGCACCTTCCCAAAACAGCAACTTGTCCATACCTTTCCCTTAGATTCTTTCTCTTATTATCAACGTGAGTATAGGAATAGTGGGAGCGATCGGGTTTACAAACTGAATACGCCATTCGAACTTGTAACGGGTGGTTCTGGCTATAACGAGCTTCTCTTAGCTTTGCCAAATGAACAACGTGAGGATGGAATTTCAGAGCATTTAGAACGACCCAAAATTTTAGGAATCTACTGTTATGATGAGATCACGCCAAATGATATTGAAAGTGCCAAAAACTTAAACTGTGGAATTGTTGTTGTCGATACCAAAAGTTATCATGTAAAGAGTTGTCCTGAGGCGATTTCTCTTTGTGATGTTCTATCAGAAGATTACTTATACCATACGGATCCTAGAGGGGTGCCTCTTGAGGGAAGACGGAAACATTGATCGATCTTGAGTCAAAACTGTGTGTGGAAATCTTGCTTGGAAAAGATGGGGCTTTTCCTTACTCTGATTCCGATTCATCCCCAAAGTACCCATGGCAACTTGTTAAATTCTAAATTCTTCCTTAGCACTAATAAGGATGATCCAGAAATCAAGTACCTTCCTACGTGGAAGATGCATTCACAGATTTAGAAAAGGTCTAATGATATGATTTAAGCATAGAACTCTGTTACTGTGACATATCGGTTGATCTCAGCAAGAGAACCTTGTCATTTATAAAATGTGGACTGACCATTTAGTGCCATTAGAGTGCACATTTTTTCATAATAAAGCAGGAGGACAAAATGAAATTGGAAACAAATCGCTGTTTTTTAAGAACAGTCACTATGGACGATGCCGAAGAAATTTATCATATTTTAAAACAAGATAATGTCATTGAAAATTTAAATCTGGCAAAACCGAATGGGATTGGGGATGCCCTTAAGTTACTTGAGGATTATGAACGAAAAAGAAACGTAGGGACCTATGAACCCTTTTCGATCATAGAAAAGAAAACGAACAAGTTTATTGGAGTATTTCTATTAAAATTGGATTTGTACAATGAGGATGCTTATGAATACACTTCCTATTTAGATCCAGAATACTGGAATCGGGGCATTATGACAGAAGTGCTTACCACTATGTGTGATTACTTCTTTTCAAATTATCAGATAGGACATTTCCGAGGATATGTCATGGAAAAGAATGTAGCCTCAGCAAATGTTCTCACGAAATGTGGCTTTCAGCTAGAAAAGATATTTAAAGTACCTGGCCTGGAAGGCAATATCCTTAGTTATTTAATGACACGTTCTAATCATACAAAAAGATAAAGCCATTTCATAGCTTCGAAAAAAGATGTTAAAATATAGATGGAAAGGAATGTGAATAGTTATGGAAAAAGCAAAAGTATATTTTACAAAGGAAATTACCCCTAGTAGCCTCGTAAAAATCTACGAAGTATTGGGAAGAAATCTCAAAGGAAAAGTGGGAGTCAAAATTTCCACGGGTGAACCCGGTGGGCACAACTTTTTAAATCCTAACTTAATTCAAGATTTAGTAACAAAGTTAAATGGTACAATCATCGAATGTTGTACTGCCTATGATGGAAAACGAATGGATCCTAAAGATCACTGGAAAGCAATTGAAGATCACGGATTTAAGAAAGTCGCTCCATGTGATATCATGGACGAGTTCGGTGAAATGGAAATCCCTGTCAAGAATGGGTTTCATCTCGATAAAGATATCGTTGGGGAACATCTTGACAATTATGATTCTATTCTGATGCTTTCTCACTTTAAAGGACACGCGATGGGCGGTTTTGGTGGAGCACTTAAAAATATGTCTATTGGAATTGGCTCTACCAATGGAAAAGCTTATATTCACACTGCCGGAAAAACGGCAGATGAAAAGAAACTTTGGTCAAATCTTCCAGAACAAGATGCCTTCTTAGAATCGATGGCAGATGCCTGTAAGGCAGTCATGGATTATAAGGGAAGAGAAAATATCGTTTATATCAACGTTGCTAACAATCTATCAGTAGACTGTGACTGTGATTCTAATCCACACGATCCAGAGATGGCAGACCTTGGTATCTTTGCATCAACGGATCCAGTTGCCCTAGATCAGGCATGCTACGATGCGGTTGTGAATGCAGAAGATCCTGGTAAAAAGGCTTTGATCGAGCGAATGAATTCAAGACATGGAATTCACATCGTAGAAGCAGCTGCACATCTTGGTTTAGGGAATCGAGAGTATGACATAGTTGAGATTGATTAAGGAGTTTGCTCTGGTTTTCTTGTGTATTGGATCGCCAATATGCTATAATAAGGCTCTTGAAAGAGGAAATCTATCATGGAGTCATATACAGAAAAATTTTTAGAAATGTTAAAAGAAGCAAACCAATATCAATCAACTGGGAGGAATTGTCTTGTTGCTTCCCAAGAAGACTATTTTCTTCCATCTTTTACGCTTTCCGATGCTGAAGAGAAAAGATTAAATCAGGCACTGAGCCGTTTTTGGTGTGTAGTTCAGCAAAGCAAATTGTTGTGTACTTTCGTTGACGACAAACATACATTAGAATATTTTCTATTTTGGCTATGTAAAAATTTTAATAATGACGATTTTCAAAATCCTACCAAACAAGTGGAACGATTTACGGACTTCATACTAGATACCTCTTTTTCTAACTTTTCAAAACAGCATCTTCTTGGAACAATTCAAGATGAAAATGGAAAAGCTTATCGCATCGCAACCAGAAGATGTGAAGAAAGCCGTGGGTTTGAAACTCCCTTTCTCTTAAAAAACTATATTGGAAATCAACATATGATGATGGAATTACCAATACTCCGCTATGGCATCTCAAGAAAGACCGCTTATCTGTATGCAATTCAACGAAAAAAGGTTTATGAATCGTGTCATGGAACGGATGAAATCAATCATCTCTTAAATAAGATAAATCATGCTACCCATCTAAATAAACACAGTTCTCGCCACGTTCCATCATCGATGGTGGCAAGTCTAGCGATCAACCTTGGTATGTTTTACCAAGCAGGATTGCGAAAAGTAGAAGCTATTGATTATATGCCGCGAAGATTCGCTCATTTTCATGGAATCGTCACTGAGGAAGATCGAGAACAAGTTCAGTATCGTGCAACAAACTCTTTCCTATATGCTTGTATGCGGATGAGCTATCAATTTGATGGAATTGTAACAGATTATTATCCAAATGAGATAGATTCTAACTTACATTTTCACATGGAGTCCAAAGTGCATTCGGAAAATGAGTTGTTAGATGCACTATTTCAATTAGGATGTAATCTAGAAAATGAGGGACAACTAAACTTTGTCCTTAGCAAAAAATAGTTCTAATGCCTTTCCTCAAAAATAAACACTTAAGATGGATAGAAGATAAGTGAGTGCAACTAAAAGGATATATAGAAACAACTGCTATTTATCCTTTTTTCAATAATGCCATAAGATGCGAAAACTTTTCATCTTTTTCATACTACTCACCTACTTCTTGTCTCTTGGCCGGTTCATGATATTATGGCCTTGAACTGTTTTTACCATAAAATTGCGATTCTGACTTTTCAAGCAAAGAAGATTTTGTTAAGAAGGCTTTTTCTTTTTCATTCCTATAAAACATGATAAACTATATTTAGAGTAGTTGAGGTAATTATGAAAAAAGAACAGAATACAAAGTTTGCCATCTTAATTCCTGCTAGGGATGAATCTAAGGTAATTGCACAGTTATTGAAAAGTATTCAGAGCCAAACTCAAAAAATAGATATGCAGGACGTTTATGTCGTGATAGAACAAGAGACAGATCCGACAAATGAGATTGCGAAACATTATGGCGCTACAGTTTTTGTACGCAAACATCTCGAATTAAAACGAAAAGGCTACGCACTTGATGAAGTGATGAAAGACATGATAGGAAAAGGAAAACATTATGATGCCTATATCATATTTGATGCCGATAATGTAGCAGATCCACACTTTTTAGAAGAAATGGAAAAAAGTTATCGCGAAGGATACGATGTTGCGATTGGATACCGGAACTGTAGGAATGGTAACGATAACGTCATTGCTGCCGCTTCTGCCCTATCTTTTTGTTTCTTGAATTTGCTTGGGAATAAACGGAGAGTCAAAGAAGGAAAAAGTGTGCTTATCTCTGGAACTGGTTTTTACATCCGTGGTTCTATCTTAGAGGAACTTGGCGGTTTTCCTTTTCATAGTTTGACAGAGGATTACGAAATGTCACTTTATC
The DNA here is from genome assembly GCA_964549325.1 of uncultured Muribaculaceae bacterium. Taxonomy (GTDB): domain Bacteria; phylum Bacillota_I; class Bacilli_A; order RF39; family UBA660; genus CARZYU01. Next base: position 1,465 of record CAZJUW010000011.1, on the reverse strand, counting down.
TATGTCTTCATAATCTAACATCCGCTTACAATGAACATGCCATTTTTTATGATGAACAACCGACCACTTTTCGGACGACTGTCATACAGCGAACAAGATGGGTCCGTGGATTCTTTGATGCCAGAAAAGAATATCTGCCAAAGATCAAGGAACTCCCTAAGAAGAAGAGAACCAAATCACAGCGAGCTGCGTTAATTGGAATTAAACCTTATGCTACGCTACTCATCATCGCTGGAATGATGTTGCTAGTTAGTCTGGCATGCTTCTGTTATCATCTCCTACAAGGGAGTTCTGTCGTATCTGACCTTATCGCAGCAGGTTCTGTTCTGCTATTTGTCTATCTCGTTCTTTTGATCCTTACTTTAGTCATGTTCTTATTTGATTCGAAGCTTGATCTCAATTTCAAGACCAAAGTTAAAGTACTCTTTTATAGTCCCTTCTTCATGTTGTCATACCTAATTTGTCTTATGAAAGCGTTCACTCAAAAAGAAATCGGATGGCAAAAAATTGAGCATACGAAAAATTAGTGTTACAATAATCATGGTGATTCGATGAAACAACAAAAAATTCTTGCTGATAAAGAATTCATGCATTATGCAAAACCAATTCTTGAAAATCCTGAGTTTCAAAAGAGAAAAGAATTTCTTCACCATAAAGATTCCGTTTATGATCACTCCTTAGCTGTGTCCTATCGTGCCTATAAAATGGCTAAGTCACTGCAGAAGATCAGTCATGTTTCAGTCGAAAATGTGATCATTGCAGGACTACTACATGATTTTTATACGACGCCATGGAGAGATCTTCCAAAAACCACTTTTACGAAAAAACACGGCTTTACTCACGGAAAAGTTGCGAAAGAAAATGCCTTCTATTATTTTGGCACGCACATGAATCAGCGTATTTCGAATAGTATAGAGCACCATATGTTTCCGCTCGTTCTACCACCACGGTACCTTGAAGGGTGGATCCTCACATTTGCAGATAAAATTCAGTCAGCAAGTGTTCTCCGCGATTATAAAGAATGGCTTTTATTCTTAGGATTTCATAAACCAAAAAAATAATACCAGCCACATGTTAGGTTGGTATTATTAGTTGTTGACCGATTTGTAGATTATCACTTGTCAAACCATTTAGTGTCTTAATAGCATCCACTGTCGTTCCATAACGATTGGCAATATACCAAAGACTGTCATCCCGCTCTACGGTATAAAGAATATAATTAGTAGTTCCACTTGTTAAAGGGATCCGTAACACCTGACCCACTCTCAATGAATTGCTTGTAAGATCATTGAATTCTTTCAATTCATCTACTGTAGTATTAAATCGTTTGGCAATACTCCATAGACTATCCCCTGATACGCTTTTTATGGGCTATTTATTATTAAATGTAAACTTTATATTTATAGTCTTATCATCAAATATTTCTATTCTATCAATCAAATTAACAATTAATTCTCTTGTAGGA
>CAZJUW010000010.1:0-11738 GCA_964549325.1 uncultured Muribaculaceae bacterium | reverse complement strand
AAAGAGATCTAGTCTTTTTGCGAATTTATTCTGCCAGGAAAAGAAAAAAGAACGCAATCAAATTATGAATTTTCAGACACACAAAAAGGAGAGGTTTACTCTCCCACATGAAATTTAAAAAATAAACAAGCGAACCTGTTTATTTCATTGTTGGAATCACACTAACAGAACGAGCAATTTCAGTTAGTTCTAGCTGATCCATGACATCACTCACCAAATAATACTCAATCCCACCAGCCATCCAAGTAAGTGAATTATCGGTGATCGCACCAATGGTATCCATTAACATAAATGGTTCTCCATAAGTCGGAACAATCGTAAATTCATCCTCTTTGGTAATGGTTTCCTCTACTAGTAGAAATGGCTTTTCTCCATCAAAGGAAAGAATCACCCTTTCGCCATTGGTCTTTTCGACTTTCTCTTGATTGGTAAGTTTCGTACCATCTGGAATGTAGAGTGGATAGATAATATCTTCCAAACTGCCAGTTGCCATCGTCTCTTCCGTAGAAGAAGATTCCATTACTTTTTCTAATTCAAAATATGCGTCATCAAACTTTGGTTTTAAGTCCAAACTAGTAACAGTCATCGTCATCTGTGGAATGTCTTCATCAGTCATTACTTCTACCTTTTTCAAATTTACATTTTTATCTAGTGTAATCTTTTGCCTTACAAGACTGCGATTATTAGGATAATTTACCTTAGTCGTCAGAACATAACCATCTTTCGTCTCTTGATAGGTTCTCTCTTGATCGTCCTTAATGTCATCTATGAGAGATTGCAATAAGTAAATTTGCGAATTATTATATGGCCAATTGCTTTCGAATTTAAAACTTTTGTTGAGTGATGGAGTGAGAACATATACACCATCATCGTTCTTTAAAATTACTTGTTCGTGGTTATTGGCTTTATTTTTTAATTCTACGCGATAATAATTTTTTGCTTGGTAGGAAACCGTTACCTCATAGTTGTAAGTATCCTCATTGTTCGAAATTTCCAAATCGCCTTTCAGTTGATATGCCTTCGCTGATTCAACCTTCTTTGAAAAATCTTTCACCACATCATCTTCTGTCGTCTTACCACAACCCGTTAATAGCAGAATAGAACACAATAAGACAATTCCCCACAATTTTTTCATTCTTTCACCTCATTCTTAGATTTCATTTAAGTATATGGATTGGCAATTTTGAATATTCATGAATAATTCTAAGAAAGAAAGGTTATGATAGTAATAAGTTAAAGGAGGAAAAGATATGGCTATTTTGCAGAAGATTGCTTTGGTTTTAGTAATTATTGGTGCGATTAACTGGGGTCTTGTAGGACTATTCCAGTTCGATTTAGTCGCAACGATCTTTGGTGACAGTGCAAACATCATCGCTCGAATCATCTATACCATCATCGGTATCTGTGGAATCATCAACATTGGTCTATTATTCGAAGATTTTGATCATTGATTTCCACCTTTCTAGCACAAGAAAACAGGCCTCCGTAAGGAAGTGCCTGTTTTTATCTTTCTAGAATACGAACTTTTACCTTCTTCGTCTTTGGTGTATAGGTAAGCCTAACGTCTCCACCAGCTACTTGAACTTCAACTTCGTGTTCGCCTGGTGTAAAGCCCTCTAAGTCAATATAAGCTTTGATCGTCGAAGCATCTAATGTTTCAAGAACAGAAGAACTTCCCTTGACGACGACGGAGACCTTACTATCACTTTCGGATAAGGCCTGGACTTTATAACGACTATCTAAGTTTTCTGTCACGATCCCAATGTCATTGAATTCTTTTGAAGTTTCACCATCAAGCGTCACTTTGACGACGACTGTCTTCACACTCAATTCGCGAACCCCACTTGGTCGTTCTATATTGACGTTGAATTCCTTATTTTGATTTAAGTTCTTGACATTGATGGTAACAGGAATGGAATCGATCTTATTGAGTGCTTCTTGCGATCCATAAATTACGACGCTACTGACACTAGAAGTAATGGAACTGATCGCTTTTCCAAATGCCAAATCACCTTCTGGAATGATCTCCAGTGGGACTTCCTTCATTGGAGAAGAGATTGTGACCGTTGCTGTCACTTTATTTGGAACGAGTTCTACATCTACGACATTTCCTTTTGCATCGTACGCCACGAGCGGAATATCCTCTAAATCTTGCGTTCCCGCTTTCAGATTACTGATATTATCGATATCGACAAGTGCTTTGACACTAGCGACTTCTTTTAATCTGTATTCTGCTCCTTTGATGATGACATCACTGCGATCTAGGGTCACTTCATCAATACTTAATTTCGAATCCAAGTGATCTTTATGAAGGATATCGACGGATAATTCACGCGTCTCTGAAACCTTATCGTAAATCATCACCGTAACCGATGAAGGATCCAACTTATAATCCAGGGAAGTAATACTTTGCGTATACTTCAAGGTGACTTTATGCTGTCCTGGCGTTAATCCCGTGAGATCGGCCGTTACCTCTTTTGATGGAGCTTGTTTTGCTAGATAGATGTGACGTTTCTGACCGATCAGAGTAATATCGACTGTTTCAGGCAGGCCTTCGACGACATATGCTTCTTCATTATAAACCGCTGTGACTTTCTGATTATAAAGAATCTCTGCATATTGATCCATCAGAAGATTGCTTTCTCGATCAAATAAGAAGAAGACGGCAAATGCTAAAGCCAAGGAGATAACGATCAAGCTGCTCTTACGGTTCAAAATCCGCTCTAAGCCATGACTGTTATTTTTAAAAAGATCAATCATCTTAAGTACTAACTTCGTAATCGGAGTAATGATGATACGATCAAAGAACGAATAAATTGCATGGAAGAATCTTCCGATAGCTCTAATTATTTTCTTCATAAATCTCTTCCTCTTCCTCGTCTTCGAAGTCACTTTCCTTCTTCGGGCGCAACTCATCGATCAACATCATACGAACATCGTCAAGGGATAAGTTATAGAATAATTCACCTTTCACAGCGATCGAAACACGACCAGTCTCTTCAGATACGATCAAACTGATACAGTCTGTTTCTTCACTGATCCCAATCGCCGCACGATGGCGCGTTCCTAAACGACGCGTATTTTTTGCATTACTACTCGTTGGGAACACCGCTCCTGCACAAGTGATACGATCGCCTTGAATGATGACTCCACCATCATGAAGTGGATTATTTGGATAAAAGATAGAAATCAATAATTCGCTTGATAAATCAGCATATAATTTCTTTGCTTTTTCAATGTAGTTACTTAAACTGATATCCCGTTCAATAACAACTAATGCACCAATGCGAGCTTTTCGAAGATAATCCACTGCCTGCATGATTTCATAAACCATTTTTTCTCGCTCATCTACGGTAAGAACCTTATGTCTACCTAACAGCTGACTTCTTCCTAACTGTTCCAAAATGTTACGAATTTCCGGCTGAAAGATAATGATGAGAGCAAGTGGTCCCCACATGATAATGTACTCTAGCAAAATATTGACAGTCGTGAAGTTCAACCAATCACTTACTAATTTTAAGACGATGATGATTGCTACTCCTTTAAAGAGCAACGTCAATTTCACGTTGTTACGAATATTTTTTAAAATGTAATAGAACAGTAACCATACAATACATATATCAGCGATCTTACGCAAGACCGACAATACGGAAGCTACGGTAATTGTCATTCTATCTACTTCCTTTCCTCAAGAATATTAGTATAACAGAGGATCATTGTTTAGGCAAATCCACTGGAGAGGATACCTCTTGTGGTATGACGATCTCTGGGACAGCAACTTCAACTGGTTTCCCTTCTTCCTTTGGTGGATCTACTAACGTAGGTGTTTCTGTAATAGAAGGAAGCGCTGATGGAATCACGCCATCGGGGAGTGGTTGATTTCCGTCCGTAGAAGTCGGTTCTGGCACAATTGGTGTAATTTCGGGAATAGACGTAACGCTTGGACTCACCACAGGTGCCTCCACAGAAGGTGTTACTTCTTGAGAAACAGGCTGTATGATAGGCGCCTCAGGAACGGGTGGAGTGTTTACCACTGGCTCCTGTACGGGCGATACAGATGATACCGTTGGAACTGGATTCGAAGCAGGTGTCACGATAGAAGATATCATCGCAGGAGAAGTTATATTTTCCGCAACTGGCGGTACTGTAGCCTGCGGCGAGATGACCTGACTTGTGGGTGTAATTGGGGAAGATGAAGCAACCGTTTTCCCCGCTGGCGTAGGGATTGCAGATACTGGATCTACCTTAGCCTTGGCATACTTTTCTTGCTGTGCTTTCAAATATAACGAACGTTCTGACAAATAACCAATACAAGCAAAAATCAAAATAATCAAAACAATAACATATATAATATACCAAGGACCTGTCATCAACTTGGCAAAAAAATTTAACACTGCATCCATCTTTATCACCCTTTATTCTTCTGTTATTATCATATCATTTAGATAACCCTTTTTCAAGAAAATTGCTTGGAAAAGAAAATACTTGTCTAAAATGACTATTCTATGTATAATATTAAATGTATCTTGAAACCGCCGACTTAGCTTAGCTGGTAGAGCAACGCACTCGTAACGCGTAGGTCACTGGTTCAAATCCGGTAGTCGGCACCAGATTGATAAAACTCGAGGTATCGAGTAAAAATATAAAACGGCTTTTCAAAAACCGTTTTTCCTTTGATATTAACTCTTAAGTTTTTCCTATTTTTGACCGTCGACAAAAGTCAATCGTCTAATGAACAGGAAAGCTGTTTTCCAATGAGCTAAAATCGATCTTCATGAAGGAATCAAATTTTCTTTATTTTAATTCCAAGTACACCATCTTTCTGTTCTTCCTCTTCAGAATAAATCTGATGCATGCTTTTGACTCTTTCCAACACCTCTTCTTCATTATATCCCAAGTGTTGGAACAGCTCACGAAATGTAGGATATCGGTATAATTCCACAACTTCTGTGGAAATTTTTTGAGTAAGATCAGGCAACTTATAAAATTCAATGATATCTCCGACTTGAACCATCTTTCGCTTCTCATCATATAAGCGAAATTCCACTGTCTTTGTGCCATCCTTGATCCGCTCAAATGGGTCTTCTAAAAGTTTCATCGTATGTTTCATCATCTTTCCTCCTAAACAAAAGGTACAAGGTTTGTTCCCTGTACCTAAAGTATACCATAGATAATGATTTCAGGCTTTCTTTTTCTTCTTTTGATCCAGTTCATAAACGACGTCAGCCTGTTTACAAACATTTTCAGAATGCGTTACGATAATCACACATCGATTCTCTCGTTTTGCTAGATCCTGAAAAATCGTCAAAATCTCATTTTCAGTTTCATGATCAAGATTTCCAGTCGGTTCATCCGCCAAAATCACCTTGGGATCGTAAGAAAGACTTCTAGCGATGGCAACCCGTTGTTGTTCTCCACCTGATAATTTTAAGATGCGACGGTCCTTTTGACTTTCGCGAAGACCTACTCGCTTCATAAGTTCTATTGCCTTCTTCTTTTGGTCTTTCACATCTACCTTGCTGATCTTCATCGATAGAATGATATTTTCCGAAGCAGTAAGGTGTGGAAGCAAATTATAACTTTGAAAGACAATCCCAATATCGCGACTACGATAATGATCTAAATCCATCTTACTCAATTCTTTTTCTTCAAAGGTGATAGAACCCTCATAATGTTCTTCAAGACCACTGATCAAGGAAAGAAGCGTCGTCTTACCAGAACCACTTTTGCCTTTGATCGCATATACCTTACCACGTTCAAACGTATAGTTAATATCTCTCAAGACATATTCGTTTTCCTCTGCATCTTCATAACGATAAGAAACATGACTCAATTTTAAAATAATATCTTTTTTTTCCATTATGAACGCTCCTTTAAAATAGTAAGTGGCGAAAACTTCTGAATGCTTATCATCGCACTAGTTCCACTGATCAATGTAATTAGAATGCCTATCCCCAGTAGTTCAAGTAACACTTTGCCATCAACTGCAGCATCTATGCTATCATAGGCCTGAACAACCGCAACGCCTTGGAACTTTTGCATACTACCTTTGCCTTCCCCATCTGTTCCTTCGCTCTCGCCTTTCATACCGAAGTTGTTCCGAATTTCATTCGTTTGATTTTGACTTGAAGAAATCTCACTTGCCAGAAGATGGTTAGATACTGGAACACTGATGAAAGAACCAATCACAGCTCCCAGACATAAGGAAGCAACTGCCACAATGAAAAGTTCTGAAAGGAATTGCAAGCAAACAGCGCTCTTCTTCATTCCGATTGTTCGTAAAACCCCAATTTCATATTTCCGCTCTCTAATATTGATCATGTTGATCACTAGCAATACAACCGTACCAATAATAAGCGTAATCACTAGAAAAGTAATGGCAAAGGTCTTTACATTGGAAATCGTACTAGTAGCACTTTCCACTTGTTCCAAATTGGTCTGTACCGAAAGCATTTCATCTAAGCCTTTTTCGCGCAACTCATCTTCGAATGCAGTAACCGTATCACGATCTGTAAGAACAAAGGTCGGATTGGTACTCACTGTTAATGCATCATCTGCTGAACCAATTTCTGAAACTGCCGAAGCATTCGTTATAATTGTATTGGCCGACTCCGAAAACATCGATAAACCATTTGAATTTTCTTCTTCACTCTCAGCATAGATTCCAGAGATCGTGAATTCATACGTTTTTTCCTCATTTTCTGGATCAACAAGGGTGATCGTATCCCCTACTGAAAGACTATTTAACGTTGCAAGTTCACTGCTGATAAGGCATTCTTTTCCTTCAAAATCCTCGGAAACTTGCCCATCTGTGATCGTGTATTTGCCTTCGATAAACTCATTCATCGCTTCGATTGAGGAATATCCTCTAACCGAAAAATCTCCGGATGATTGAAATGAGCCTTGGTTCATACCACGACGGTCGCCATTCGTCTCTTCTCCTGTACCACTAGATACAACCTCTAAATCAGAAGCATTCATCCCTACCGTCAGTGTGTAATAATAATTTTTGACATATTCGCTGTCAGCATATTTCTCGATATCGTCAACCGATACTTGGCTAGAACTATTAAACTGACTTTGCATATTCTCCTTTGACTCTTGCATATTGCTTGGATCGAATGATCCCATCATTTTCTCACGATCGACCCCAAGCGTTGCCTCCACCTCGTACTTATCTAAGTAAGAGTTAATTAAAGTGTTGGACGAGTTGTTGATCGCAAGTGTCACTGCAGTTGCACAAGCGATCACTAAAATCACAATCCCAATCAATAGATTTCTACCCTTATTACGAGCGATCGAGGTAACTGCATTTTCTAAAATATACATAATATCCTTCCTTTCTGTTACTAATTTACCAGTTTTTCGTTAAATATTTCTTACCAAATTCTAAATAAAGACTAAACAAAATGACCTTCCATAGAAAGTCACTTATTTAAACGATATCCAACACCCCAAATTGTTTCGATAATTTTGGGCTGTGAAGGATCATCTTCAATCTTTTCACGAATACGATTGATGTGAACAGTCACAGTTGCTTCTTCTGCACTGGACTCCATACCCCACACCATTTCAAATAAGTTTTCTTTTGAAATGACCACATTCGCATTTTCCGCCAAGTACTTAAGGAGCTCAAACTCCTTGTGTGGAAATCGGATTTCTTTTCCGTTCTTAAATACTTGAAATTGGTCTGGTAAGATCTTCAAATCTTGAACGATCAGTTCTGAGGAAATCTTCTTATGTCTCTTGTAGCTCGATAAACTCGCCTTGATCCGAGCGACTAGAATAGAAGGATCAAAAGGTTTTATAATGTAATCATCACTTCCTAAACCTAGCCCTTTAATGACATCGATCGGTTCCCCTTTCGCGGTTACCATGATGATCGGCGTATCGTAAATCGTTCGAATTTCTTTACAAAGATCATATCCGTTTGTGTGAGGAAGCATGATATCCAGTAAAATCAAATCAAATGAAGTTTTGGATAAGGTACTTAATACTTCACTGCCATCCTTTAAAATCGTAACATGAAAGTGTTCTACTTCCAGATAATCTTTTTCTAAAAGAGCAATATCTTCATCATCTTCGATGATCAGAATCTTTTCCATAGTTATTCTTCCCCTTTCAAAGTAATCTCAAATAATAGCCCTCGATGATTTCTGGCCTTGATGGTCCCACCATGGCTTTCTATAATCTGTTTTACAATGAATAGCCCTAAGCCAGAACCAGATTTCGGTTGATTTCTGGATTCATCTTCCTTAAAGAACTCTTCGAAGATCCTATCAACGTTTTCATTCTTAATACCCTTACCATTATCTTGGAAGGTAATGTGATAATATCCATTGTCTTTTTTCAGGCAAATGGTAATCTTTAAGTTTTTCTTTTGTGGATTATGCCTGATTGCATTATTGATCAAGTTATCAAAAACGCGTTTCAACTGAACGGGGTCCAGAAAGACCCATGCTTCTTTAGCTGGTAATTTCATATCCACCGCAACTTGTTGATTGACCACATTTTCATTAGCGTAAATGACTTCTTTGAGATAAGAAGATAGGTCAATACGCTCACGATGCAGCCGAATCTCTCCCGTTTCATAGTTGAACGTATCAAATAATTGGTTCAACAGGTTTTCAATATCTAGAACACGATGATAGGCGATCGAAAGATACTGATTTTGCTTTTCCTTCGTGGATGCGACACCATCTTGTATTCCCTTAATGTTTCCTTTTACGACGGTAAGTGGCGTACGAATATCGTGAGAAATGCCATTGATCATCTCTTTCTTTGCTTGCTCATATTGTTTTGTTCGCTCGGTCTTCTCTTTTAGTGTTTGCTGCATCTCGTTAAAGTTCGCGATAACAGATGAAAATTCATCATCGTTCTGATAAACAAGTGATTTCTCATAATCTCCTGCTTGAACACGTTCAGCGCCTTCCTTCAATAGATCAACTGGTTTCATGACTCGTTTCAAAATACGATTGGAAAAGAAGATGGCTAAGGCCAGAATTAAGATCAAAATAATTAAAATGAATGAAATAATACGAGTAAGCAGCACCCCTACTGAGCTAAATTTTCCACGCTGAACATTTTTAGATTCCTGATTCTCATACATTGCAAAGTAAACACGGCTTTCCTCTACCAACATCACTGTCGTGCAATTGTCCACGAAAAGCGTTCGAATTGAATTCTTACGTAAACGATACTGTTCTAGTAACCTTTCCAAAGATGAATTTGCTTCCCCGTAAATAAGAACACCGTCCTCATAAATAGAAAGTTGATAGTGATACCTCGCTAAGTTAATTACCATCGATTGTACGGTGAAACTATTTGTCATGATTTCCTCGACCGCATTTACATTCTCATCCACAGTAATAGAATCAACGTTATAAAGCACTTCTGATGTATTGTGACTCATGTAGAGAACGAAGAGAAAGATCAGACAAAAAGAGATCAATACAATTAAGACATTATAGATAAATAATCTTGTTTTGATTTTCATAGTATCACCAACTTATTTATATTATAAAGGAAAAAGAGCGGCTAAGCCACTCTTCTTGAAATCATTTTTATGACAAAGTCACAGTGACTTCCTTTTCTTTGTATTCACGACCACTAGCGTATTGTATCGTCAGTTTGACTTCGTCTCCTTTATTCTTCTTTGAAAGAACAGATTGTAAGTCAGAGATTGCTTCTATCTCTCTGTCTTCAATTTTCGTAATAATATTTCCAATTTCAAGAGATGCTTTCTCTGCACCACTTCCTTCACTGATTTTAGAAATATAAAATCCTATTGGAACACCATAAGCTTGACTATATGCTTGCGTAACGATATATCCTTCTACACCGATCGTCGCACCACCTTCGTCCTCTTCTCCATTCATCAGTGCAGTGATCAATTCTTTGACATCAGAGATTGGAATTGCAAACCCCATACCTTCGACACTGGCTGTCGTAGAAGAACCAGTAGAAGAATATTTGACCGAGTTAATGCCAATCACTTCACCACTACTATTCAGTAGTGCGCCACCACTATTTCCACCATTGATGGCCGCATCGAGTTGGATCATTGGATTGGTATAGTTATCAACTGTCACTTCGCGGTTTAAAGCACTGACAACTCCAGTAGTCACTGATTGTCCATAACCTAGTGCATTTCCAATTGCAATCACGCCATTGCCAACTTTGAGCGTGTTGCTATCTCCAAGGGTAGCAATCTTAATTGCTGCAATCGTTTCTTCATCCAGTTTTTCTAAGGAAACAGCGATCACTGCAACATCTTTCCGCTCTGAAGTTCCTTTTACAGTTGCATCATAGCTCTTCTCATTGATAAATTGAACGGATAGCTCCTTTGCTCCTTCTACTACATGATTATTGGTAAGAATTAAAAGTTCAGTATCAGACTTACTAATAATAATCCCGGAACCAGCTCCTTCGGTATACTGTTCCTCTCCATAACCAAAGAACTGTGGTCCAAATTGTCCTGAAGACACAAGTGTCTTACTCGTAATTGATACGATTGAAGGCATGACATTCTCTACCACTTCGGAAACATCTGTGATATAAATTCCATTCTGTGATGTTTCATAGGTATCCGTGTATTTAAGCTCTACATTAGCATTGCTTTTACTGGTCAACGTCTTAGCAAAATCAAATAGTCCACCATGAAATGCAGCGACAATGCCAATCACAACCATGACCACTACGACGATAATTACAACGAGAGGAATAGACGAGTTTTTCTTAGAAGGACGTGTTCCCACCTCATGATATGTCGCATCTACGGTCTGGTTGGTCGTTTTCTCTTCTTTCTTTTTCGTATCTTTTTCAATCTTTTTATCTTCTTCTGAATTTTGATTCATTTTATCACCTCTGATATTACCTAGTATACAAACATCTCGTTAATTTTGTATAAAGAAATTATAAACAAATCATAAATTCTCTAAATCTGACAATTGAATCTTGTTAGATAGATTTTCAATAAATACTTCATTAGAATAATTAAAAGTTAAAAAGTAAGACCTTTGATAATAATTCTATGTGGCTCGATGTAGGTGATATTTGTCTTAGCAATCTTTTTAATATTTCCGTTAATAATGATTGGAGTTGTTTTAGCAAAATTACAAATAAACTCAATTTTCTTTTTCTTTAGATTCTTCCATAACTATTTCTTCTTTAGTAATCTTTACCATTTCCCCATCATGTCCTTAATCGCAAAAAAATATCAACTTCTTTTGAAATTGATACTTTTGTATTTAAAGTTCTAAAAAGTTAGAACAGATTCCCCAATGGTGGAGCTGGGGAGAATCGAACTCCCGTCCAAAAATAACGATACATAAACCTCTACAAGTTTAGTCAACTAATTGATTTCGTCTATTTCGAAAGTAATTGACGACTAAGGAAATAAACATAGCTTATATCATTCATCTTAACTCCTAAGCACTAGTTAAGATATAACCTATTCATTGAGCCCGTCTAAATCTCATAGGTAAAGATAAAGAAAGGCGCTTCGCGTTTTAACTAAGCGAAAGCTAATTGATTTCTGTTTCCAGTTATATTTAATTTGCCTGTAACGTAATGCCTACGACTTGCCATCTATGCCCTATTATTCCTGTCGAAACCTAGTCAGCCCCGTCCTTGAGCAAATTATAACATTAGATATCAGGAAACGCAAGCGATGTATTAGAAATTTGTGACTTTTAAGTTAAAATGTCCTATTTTTTTAATTGATTTATAAGTTAAAA